>CAZZPI010000307.1:0-3767 GCA_964655865.1 uncultured Nitrospiraceae bacterium | reverse complement strand
TGGGTACGGGAGGGGAGTTGGTTCGGGCCCCCTCCCGTGTCGAGCACCGCTCGACCGAATGACAGGAACACGGTGCAGGCCTCGGTGCATAGTCCGTCCTCAACTAGCGCACATTGACGAAGCGGCCTTGTGCCATATGGCGGAGAGCCTCGATTTCTTCTCGCCTGGTGACAGAGAGCGGTACCGTCCGGCAGAGTTCAGCGACAAGCAAATCTGTGGTCAACGACAGCTTTTGGTGCAGGGCACGATAGAGTGATGCCACCACCGCCTGCTCGATCTCGGCGCCGCTGAAGCCGTTACTGGTGCACACAATCTTGGCGAGGTCGAACGTCGACGGATCCTGCTTGCGCAGCGTGAGATGAACGGCCCAGATGTCCCGGCGTTCCTGCTCGTCCGGTAGATCTACGAAGAAGATTTCGTCGAAGCGGCCTTTGCGCAGCAATTCCGGCGGCAACGAGGACAGCTCGTTCGCCGTCGCGACGACGAAGACTTCCTCCTTTTTCTCCTGCAGCCACGTCAGGAAGGCGCCGAGCAGACGGCGGCTCAAGCCCCCGTCGGCTTCGCTCCCCCCGCCCGACACGATCGCCTTTTCGATCTCGTCGATCCAAAACACCACCGGCGCCATGGATTCGGCCATGTCGATCGCCTTGCGGAAGTTCTTCTCCGATTCACCGATAAACTTGTCGAACAGACGGCCGGCGTCGAGCTTCAGCAGCGGCAAGCTCCATTCGCGGGCGATCACCTTGGCAGCCAAGGACTTGCCGCAACCCGGTACGCCGACCAACAGGATGCCCCTCGGCGGGGCGAGATTCAGCGCTTTGGCTTCGGCAGAGAATCCCACACGGGCGCGGTCGAGCCAGGCTTTCAGCCCTGCGAAGCCTCCGAGCTGAAACCGATTGTCCGCAACGGGGTAGTATTCAAGCAGCCCGCCTTCCCGGATGAGCCGTGCCTTCTGGTCGAGAATTCCCTGTAGATCGTCCGCGGTCAGCCGGCCGTCTTCTAAGACTACACGAGAGACCGCTTGTCTAGCCTGATTCAGGGTCATGCCGCGGAGAGCCTGCAGGATCCTGTCCTGTTGCTCGGCCGACAGGGTTACGTCGATCTTGCGGGTCTTGTTGACGGACAGGAGGATCGACTTCACGACTTGCTCGAGTTCGCTGCGGTCCGGCAACCGCAGCTGGTACCGAACGGCGGACTGTTCAATCTCATCCGGCAGGTGCACGGGCGCCCCGGTCACCACGGCGGTCGAGCGGGTCTGGATGAATTCTTGTGTCATGTCGCGAAATCGTCGAGCCGTGGCTGGATCATCCAAATGGCGGGAGAGATCCTTCAAGAAGAAGATCCCCGCGATCGGTACGTCGTGCAAGTGTTGGAGCAGCACCATCGGCTGCGTGGTGGTCTTGCTATAAGAATAGACTCCCTCGGCCTTGGTCAGGCCTTTGGTGATCGACCATTCGAGCAGCGGCATCCGGACCTGGGCGGCCACGGACTTGAGCAGCGATCGAACTCGTTCCTCCTCTACCGTCTCAATCACGATGACGGGGTGGGAGGACAACACGAGCGTCTTGAGATCGTGCACACTGGTTGCCTGGCTCATGGACGAAAATCCTATCGGCTAACCGGCAGGCCGTCAAAGAAAAGTCGGGTTGAGGCCGTCGAGGGAGATGGCAGCGATGAGGGAAACGAGACGTTACGATGAGGACTGAGGACACCGGGTAGGGGATCGATAGACTGAAGGCCACGTCGAGACGGTTGCTCGGTCCTCAGGAAGCTGATTTCCGTGGGTACGAGAGATTGCAATAGGCGATAAGGCTGCTTCTATCGTCGCGACTTCGCGCAACGGAAGCCGATGGTGGCCGAGCGTTGGTCGGGTGGGGCGCCGCTGCGGGTGGCTGTCCGAAGCATCATCGGTTTGCTCTTCCACGAGCCGCCGCGGACACTCCGATAGCGCCCGGCGGTCGGGCCGGGCGGGTTTCGCTCGGGCATGATCGCGTAGTAATCAAACAGGAACCAATCGTTCACCCACTCGGCCACGTTGCCGGCCATGTGATGGAGGCCGTGAGGGCTCTTGCCTTCTTCGCCCCCGTTCACGGCAGCGATAAGCGGAATCTCATGGACATGGTACTGTCCGAATACGGCCAGACCCGGCGAGGGAGGAGTCTGACCCCAGGGGAAGAGACGGCCATCGGTCCCGCGTGCGGCCTTTTCCCATTCGGCTTCGGTCGGGAGCCGCTTGCCCCGCGCGCGGCAAAACTCCGACGCCTCCGCCCAAGTCACGTACAGCGCCGGCCAGCTCGCCATGACCGCATCCGGCATATAGTGGACGGTGATCAAGTGCCAGATGAGCCGCTCCAGCTCCTCCGATGCGCGTTGACCCTGTTGCTCAAGGAACGCGAGAAATTCTCCAAGGCTCACCTCATCGCGATCGATCTCGTACGCATCGAGCCAGATCCGTCGCTGGGGGAGCTCCGTGTCGTCGTACTGGGTGCTCAGTCCGTACGGGTCGTTGTCGATGCGGTTGGTTCCCATCAAGAACCAGCCTGCGGGGATCGACACGATAGGGGCCTGGTGGACCGATTGCGCCATGGCAGCGAGGTGGGCCGGCAGTTCCTTCGCGCGATCGGGAACCGACCCTGTCGGCGCGGCCCCGACGCTAAGCGCGACGACGACGAAGTAGGCGAGCGCATGAACCGGGCGGAGGGGGCGAGGAGACGTCACAGCTTTCCCGCCGCGTCCAGCGATCTGGAAATGTCGGCGATGAGGCGGCGCTCAATTTCCGCGGCCTCTTCCGGCGACGCCGCAAGGATCTTGTTCCCATGCGCCATTTTTTCGAAGTCCGCTTTCACGCTCAAGCGGGTCGCCTTCGAGGGCAGCGTTTGCAAAGAGATCAGGTACTGATTGCGAAAGCCCCCGACCTCCAGCGAGCCGGGGGTAGAGACTTTTCGTTCCGTGACGTAGACGGCCTTTTGGTCGGTGGTCACGCTGACCTTGATGACGTACCCGTGCTTGGCGAGCGACGCCTCGACCGCCTTCCCGACGGCCGGCAGCGGCCGCGGCAGTTCCTCCACCTGCGCGCCCTTGTCTTCCACGCGAAGGCTTTGGGCCGCTTGTGCGGCCGACGTTCGCTGGACCTCCGCGGTGAGCTTTCGCGTCTGGACGAGCTGGGCTTCCAGCCTCTCCGAGGCCGCTTTCACCTCGGCCTGCGCTCTCTCCCTTTCCTTTTTCGCATCCCGGAGTTCCTGGTTTAGCAAGTCGATTTGTTGCTGCATGACCTTGCTGCCTTCCTGCAAGGTGCTCAAGACCGCCTCCTGCTTGGCGAGCTGTTGTTTGAGAGTGACGTTCTCGGTTCTCACCGGAGATTCGTCAGGCCCGCAACCGGTTAACACCATGACCAGGACACAGAGAGAACTCGACACAAAGCTGATCGACATCACAGGGACCTCTTCACGGGTTCAGGATTGGCCGTTTTCGTCGGGCGGATTCTAGGGGGAACGGACGGCGAATTCAAATCGCTGCGGGTCGACCAGTCGACCGGAGGCCCGTTGACGCTGCCGATCTCCGCGCTTATGCTTTCTGGAGACCATGCCTTGGTTCCGCAATAGGAGGGGTGGTTGTCGCGCTGTGATGACCGCCTGCGTGCTCGCCGTCGCTCCGCCGGCCTCGACCGGAACGGCAGGTTCCGATCTGCATCTCCAGACGATTTCGACGGAGGAATATGTCATTTTCGATGTGGTCCTTGTTGACGACGTCGAAAGTCATCGATCAAT
>CAZZPI010000306.1:0-3774 GCA_964655865.1 uncultured Nitrospiraceae bacterium | reverse complement strand
ATCACCAGCGCTCCGAATTTCATCCGTTCGGCGAATGCCCCGGTAATCAAGGCCGGAGTGATCGCCGCAAACATCATCTGAAAGACCATGAAGGCCTGGTGCGGAATCGTCGGGCCATACGCAGGGTGCGGGGTCAGTCCCACGCCTTGAAAGCCGACCCACTCCAGACTCCCGATCACGCCCTTCACATCGGGGCCGAATGCCAAACTGTAACCGACGACGATCCACAGAAGACTCACCAGACACAGGATCACGAAGCTGTGCATGATGGTCCCCAGCACGTTCTTGCTGCGGACAAGCCCTCCATAAAACAACGCCAAGCCGGGAATTGTCATGGCAAGGACGAGAGCAGATGCAGTGAGCACCCAGGCGGTATCTGCTGCGCTCACGCCGGGGCTGGAGCTGCTCGTTGACTGTGCCCAACCGATACCCGCTCCGTTCAGCAACCAAACCAGCAGCCCAGCCCCAACCCAGACGGTCATCCTACATCTCATGATCAACTCCTCATACGGCGGTGGCACGCGACCGGGCGTCGACCGCATGTCCACTGCCCCCCTCATTTATGCGCGGGCGCCCATCCTTCGTCACCGGAGTACGGCAGGGCTTTGCCGTCGAATACGATCCGAATCCGCTTCTCGCCGTGACTGCCTTTCGCTTCTTCAACTTCCACCACAAAGTCGATCGCCGACATGATCGCATCGCCAAAGTGTTCGTTCATCCACCGCTGAATCGCCGGTGCGTAGACATCGACGGCTTCGTGTAAGCGATAGATGGAACCCACATTCCAACGGGCCGGCGGATCAGCTAAAGGCGCGAGGTCGCCGGCCTTCAAGCCCAGTTGGCTTTCCAGGCACTCCTCGCTCTTCTTCTCCAGCGGAGCCTGACCGGACAGAATCGCCCCGACACGGATCGGCATCAGGTTGCAGGCCTTGCCGAGCGATTCCAACGTGGCTTTTTTCTCAGCCGCCGCCTTGTTCGCAATGTCCAACGTCGGTCTGCGCTTGTGGTAGCTTTGATGGGCGAGCATATCCACGACGCTGCTTTCAATTTCAGCGAAGACTGGAGTATTGAACGAGACAACCGCTATCAAGGCGCTCATTATGCCGACCATCGTACGACGCATGGCGCACCTCCTGTCTGTTCCCGTAAAAAACGTCGCAGCACTCCGAGCTGCCGCGTGGCTCAATTTCACAAAGCCCTCCGCTTCACGAGCCAGGTCCTAAAAGAAAAAAGCGCCCGTCACTCTTCCCAGAATGACGGACGCCTTTGTCCGTTCGAGTTCGAATTGCGGGGTCGGAGCTGAAGACGCCGTTGTCTCCACTCTAACCTAGAGTCGCTTGTACCACTCGACTCAATTCGTCGTCAATGCTTTTTTGAACACATTCGCGGCTCTCTTTCTTGGATCGCGCTCAAGCCCATCGCGATGGGCATTCCAGTCTCCTTCGTCTGAAACCTGCCGCGTGGCTCGATCAATCATGCGGCCCGTTCAGTCCGAGAGGTCATACGATTTCTGATCGGACGAACCCGTTCCAACAGGCCTCGCAGGATCGACAACTCTAGAACGTTTTGTATTCCAGCCACTTCCCGTTGAGCGTGATCTTGCAGCGGGCTTCGCCTTGGCTGCCGGTGACTTTCTCCATGTCGAGCGTAAAATCGATCGCGCTCATGATGCCGTCGCCGAACATCTCGTTCGCCATGTCGCGCAGCGCATCCCCGTAAACGCCGATGATCTCCAACAATCTGTACTTGAACGGATCTGTAGTATTCGGAAAATCGGTGCGGACGGGGGATTTGCTCAACGACGCGGTCAGCTCGGCGTCGAGACCGAGCATGTCGCCGACCTTTCGAGCTTCCTCGGGCGTCAACTTGTGATTGCCGTGTAGTGCCGCCGCCACGAAGGTCGGGTTCTTGCCCACTGTTTTCGCCACCTCGGCGATCGTGACTTTCTTCGCCAACCGCTTTTCCTTGATCGCCTTTCGAATTGCATCCTTCTCCATGAGGATCTCCTTTGCGCAGTGCGCTCCTGACGGACCGTTAGTGGAGTGCGGGCGTCCCACTGTCGAAATTCACAACCACCGGAGCTTCGTTCACCGGGTGGTCCGGGGGTTCTCCGTCACCGCCCGTCCCGTGTTTGGCGTGTCGAACCAAGAAATGAATGATGTGGTTCCGAATTTTATAGTAATGAGGGTGTTCGATAATAGTGGCCCGCGAGCGTGGACGCGGAATCGTGACGTCGACGAGCTCCGCGATGGAGGACGCCGGGCCGTTTGTCATGAGCATGATTCGATCAGACAGCAGGATCGCCTCGTCCACGTCGTGCGTCACCATGAAGACCGTGTTCCTGGACGTATTCCACATCTGGATCAGCTCTTCCTGAATCACCCCGCGTGTCAATGCATCGATCTGTGCAAACGGCTCATCCAACAGAAGCACTTTGGGCTCGATGGAAAACGCTCTGGCAAGACCCACTCGTTGCCTCATCCCCCCCGACAAGGCGATGGGCCGTTTGCTCTCGGCGCCTTTGAGGCCCACCAACTCGATGTATTTCTGCACATGCGCCCTCACTTGCTCCCGGTTCCAGTCAGGATAGGCCGACCGGACGGCGATCGCGATGTTCTCAAAAACCGTCATCCAAGGCATCAGCGCAAAATTTTGAAAAACGACCATGCGGTCCAGGCCCGGGCCTGACACCTCACGCCCATTGAGCAAGACGCCCCCTTCGGTCATCGTCTCCAGTCCGGCGATGATGTTGAGCAGCGTGCTCTTGCCGCAGCCGGAGTGCCCGATCACGGTCACAAACTCTCCTTTATCGATCTTGATCGTGACGTCCTTGAAGATGCAGACCTGTCCCTCTCCGGAAGGATTCGAAAAATATTTGCTCACATGGTCTACTTGCAGAAACGCCATTGGTTACTCCTGGTACGTGACGCGCCCGGCAAGCCTGTTGAAGCCGGAATCCAGGATGACTCCAACGACCCCGACGACCAAAATCGCGAAGATCACGCCGGCGATGTCGAGGTTATTCCACTCGATCCAGCTCAGATACCCGACGCCTAATTCTCCCAACAACATCTCAGCCGGCACCACCGCCACCAGCGCGCTGCCGAACGAGATCCTCAGTCCGTTGACGATGGTCGGTGCCGCCCCGGGCAGGATAACCTTGAAGAGTCGCTTGTGCCAAGACAGTTGAAGAATCGCCGCGACATGGAGATAGTCCTTGCGGAGCGAATTCACCCCGAAGGCCGTCGTGGCCAGCGTCGGCCACAGCGCCGCCATGAACACCACCAAGATCGCCGTCCACTTAGGATCCTTCACCGTGTAGAGCAACAGGGGCATCCATGCAAGCGGGGAGATCGGCTTCAAGATTTGGATGTAGGGATTGACCGCTCGAAACAACACTCTGTTCAGACCCAGCAGGACGCCGAGCATGATGGCCACCAGAGAAGCGGCCAGGAAGCCGGCGGCAAACCGTGACACCGTATAGACGACCAGATACGCGATTCCGTGGTCGTTCGTCCCCTTTTTCTCGAAGGCTTCGGCCAGCTCGACCCGGGCTTTCTCGATCACGGCCAAAGGACCCGGCACTCCCTTCACCTTTTCCTTCTCGGGGTTCCACATGTAGCTGCCGTCCGGATCCTTGACGATGTCGCCGTTGAACTCCATGAGCTGCAGTTCCTCCTCCGTCTTGCCCCGAGGATCGAACGCCGACCTCAACGTGAAGAAATGCCAGCCCAGAAGGAAGACGACCAGTAGAAATCCTGAAATGAACCAGGG
>CAZZPI010000305.1:3204-3778 GCA_964655865.1 uncultured Nitrospiraceae bacterium | reverse complement strand
TGGCGCACCTCGCGCCCCTCGCCGCCGATCGCGTCGGCGGGCTCCAAAACTGGGAGGACATCAAGTTGCTCACAGTCCAGGTCGATCGGCTGCGACAGTGGTGGCGCCCGGGCCTTCTTTGCATCGGTGATGCGGCGCATGCGATGTCGCCCATCGGCGGCGTCGGCATCAATCTCGCGATTCAGGATGCGGTCGCGGCGGCGAACGTGCTTGCGGCGCAGCTGCGCGAAGACCGGCTCACCCCGGACCATCTGCGGCAGGTGCAGCAACGCCGCGACTGGCCGACTCGCATGACGCAACGGGTCCAGCTCCTGTTGCAGAATCGAGTCATCAAGCGCGTGCTCGACGAGAGAGGTCCGCTCGTGGCGCCGCTCCCGCTGCGGCTACTCGCGCGGTTTCCGTTTCTACGCCGAATCCCGGCCCGGCTGATCGGAATCGGGTTTCGGCCCGAGTCGCTGCAGACAGCCGTCGTTGACCCAGAGATGGCCAGGCATCAAATGTGACCGTGGAGAGCTGCAGTAACACGCCCAGCATGGTCTGACATTCTCACAGATGGCTCATGCCGAGGATCGTG
>CAZZPI010000305.1:0-3194 GCA_964655865.1 uncultured Nitrospiraceae bacterium | reverse complement strand
TCTGGATATGGACGCGTTCTTTGCCGCGATCGAGGAGCGGGACACGCCCGCGCTTAGGGGCGTGCCGCTGGTAGTGGGCGCCGATCCTCGTGACGGGAAGGGGCGGGGAGTCGTATCCACATCGAACTATTTGGCGCGGGAGTACGGCATCCACTCGGCGACGCCCATCTCTACGGCGTGGCGCTTGTCGGAGGCGGCCCGGCGCAAGGGAAAACCGCCCGTGACCTTCGTCCCCGTGGACATGAAGAAGTATGTGGCAGAGTCTGACCGGGTTATGGCGATCATCCACCGATTCGTCCCGCTCGTCGAACAGGCCAGCATCGACGAGGCATATGGAGATCTCAGTTTCACAGGGTCCTACGAGGCGGCCGAAGACGTGTGCCGCCGGCTGAAGAAAGCGATCCGCGTCGAGGAACAACTGACGGCGTCGGCGGGGATCGGTCCCAATAAGCTGATCGCCAAAATTGCCTCCGGCATGCATAAGCCGGATGGGCTGACTGTGGTACGCGAGGGAGAGGCGGAGGCGTTTCTGGCACCGCTTTCGGTTCGAGCGATTCCGGGTATTGGGCCCAAGGCCGAGGCGGTGCTCGCGCGGCATGGCGTCCGTCTTGTGGAGGATTTAAAGCGCTTCACCCTGGAACAGATGCGGGCGTCGTTCGGCAAGCGCGGGCTGGATCTGTACGAGAAAGTCCGTGGGCGTGACGATTCGCCGATCGAGACATTCTACGAGCCCAAATCGGTCGGCGAGCAGGAAACCTTCGAACAGGACACGCTCGACTCTCAGTTTCTGGTCGGGCGATTGAGGAGCCTGTGTCAGGGCGTGATTGGCCGGCTTCATCAGGAGGGGTTCCGTGACTTTCGGACTGTGGTGCTCACGGTCCGGTTCGCCGACTTCGACACAAAGTCACGCTCTCATACCTTGACTGAACAGACGGCTGACGAGGCCGTGTTACAGCGTGAGGCGCTGAAACTCCTCATGCCCTTCCTGGATCGGCGCGAAAATCCCCGCCGGAAATCGATCCGTCTGCTCGGTGTGCGCGTGGAGAAAATCCGAGGGACGATGTCTCCGGATGTCGGAGGCACGGAGAGCCTTCTGCTTTAGGGGACGGGGTCGGTTGACACGGTTACTGCAAGGCCGGTGACGGAGTACTGGCCTGCCGTGGTGCAACGGCGGCTGGCCCGTTCCCTCACTGTTTGCCTGTCCTGGCTTGCACCCGTCACCATCCCCTTGGTATCGTCCAATTAAGCCTGGCAGATGCAGTGGGCATACAGGATGGGGGCGAGCGTTACGATGCCGCTCCGGGAGAACTTTCGATACGAGTGCGATACGAGGGAATGCACGATCCGTCGTGCGACGCGCGCATTCTTCGTTGTCGGCGTCCTATTCGGAGGAATACACGCACTGCCGGTTCCGGCCCTGGCACAAGTGTCGCCGTCTACACCCAATGTTCAGCAGAATCCAGCCACACAGCCTCCGCAGGCGGGTGCGCTTGCGGTTCAGCCGTCCACGGGAGGAGCGGGCCAGGTGACCGCCGGCGCGGGAGTAACTCCGACACCGGGTGTCGCCCCCGCGCGGGGCTCCAGCTTAAGTAGGCAGTTCGGCTCGGCCGGGCAGGGTCTCCCCGGTATGCCCGGTGGTCCGCCCATCCGGGGCGTGGCTGGCGCGCAGGACCCTTCGAGCGCCTATATGAGTCCGCCGGTGATCGGCCCATTGTTCTGCGATCCCGCCGTCGATCTTCCCTGTTAAGTTGCGTCCTTTTCGACGGGACTCCGTCTATAGAGATGGGTGGGGGAATTGGCCCCTGCCGATTTTCAGGAGGACAATATTCATGAGACCCCATCTCTCTCTCGATGTGCGAAATGTGCATGCGTCGGTCGAGTTCTATCGAAAGGTTTTCGGCGTCGGGCCGCAAAAACAGACGGACGACTATGCGAAATTCGACTTGACCGAGCCGGCGCTAAATTTCTCGGTGGTGTCCACGTCAGGAAAAATCAGCGCGGTCAACCATCTCGGGATCGAGGTCGAATCCGCCGCCGAGGTCGCCGCGTGGAAACAGCGGCTTCAGGAAGCAGGCATCCTCGAAAAGGTGGAGCACAATATCGCCTGCTGTTTTGCGCGGCAGGACAAACTCTGGTTCATCGATCCGGACGGCAATGCGTGGGAGGTCTTCACGGTCCATGAGCAACTCCCCGTCGAAGGGTCGCTGAGGCAGACCGGCTGCTGTGTTCCAAAGAACATCGGGGTGGCGCAACCGTTGACATGCGCGGCTTCATAACGGGATGTAGCGTATGCTCACGACGGAGATCCGATGATGGCACAGAGCGAGATGCAGTTCTGGCGGCAGGTCCACGAGGTCTTGCGATCCTTTATCGCCAAGCGCGTGGCGAACGAGGCCGAAGTCGAGGATATCTTGCAGGACGTGTTCCTGCGCATGCATCGAAAGCTCGATGGACTCAGAGATCCTCGTCGAGTCGTCTCGTGGCTGTTCCGGATTACGCGCCATGCGATCGCGGATCATTATCGAAGGCCCGCGCGGACGCGCGAAGTTCCGGCGGGCCTCGCCGGCGATATCGAATCGGCTCATCCGGCTTCAACACCGGACGTATTCGGGGAAGATTCCGGCCGGCTTCGAGCGGAGCTGGCCGGCTGCCTGAGGCCGATGATCGACCGACTGCCGGATCAGTACCGAGCGGCGATGACCCTTGTTGAACTGGAGGGGTTGACACAGCCTGTCGCCGCGAAGCGTTTGGGCCTCTCGCTCTCCGGCATGAAGTCGCGCGTGCAGCGAGGGCGAAAGCAACTCAAGAAAATGCTCGACGATTGTTGTGTGATCCAACTCGATACCCGTCGGACCGTTACCGGCTATTCCTTCCGGCACTCCCGGTCCGACTCTTGCGGCTGCTGACACGGATCGTCCCCTCCTGTTCACAGTAACAACTGCCTGCTTTGGTCCAACCGGAAGTACTGTGCGCGGTCTCGGTCTCATGACGGGTCGCCTTCGTGTCTGGCCAGTGCTAGAATTGCGTCCGTCGCACCACAACTGAAAAGAGAGGATTGTCGTGAAATCGAACGTCGAAACTTTGGACTTCGTGACCATCGAAGGGCTGCTTGCTTATGGCGAGGCGCTCACGCGACTTCCACGCGTGATCGATGATGTGGCGCTCCCCACAATGCCTCCTCCAAGGTCCGACCG
>CAZZPI010000304.1:0-3780 GCA_964655865.1 uncultured Nitrospiraceae bacterium | reverse complement strand
GCCCGCCAGGTCGGGCGGCTCGTGGGTGAGCGGTCCGGTGAAGCTACGGTCCGCGAACCGACACGATGTCGATCAGACGCACCGAGACCTTAATCAGGGATTCCGGTGCGCGAAGACTCCGTGAGTGCTCAGATCATGGATCCTTCGCGTATAACTCAGCCTCTGACAGGTGTGCGCGATGACAGCTCGCAAAATAGGCGGGCTTGACTACTGGTGGACCCTACACTATGGCATGGCGCTCGCGGCCAAGGATTCATCATAAAAGAAAGGGACTCCGCATGACCCGATCGGAACTCTTGTTCGTCTCTCTAGTCGCGATGGCGGGCGGTTTCGTCGGCGGGATCGTCTCGGAGCGATGGGCTGCGCAGGGGCTCGCCGTCGCTCAGCCGAGGACCAATAGTGTCAATGCCGAAGAATTTCTGCTTCTTGATCGGAGCAGGAAAGCGCGTGCCGGTCTAGGGCTCGATGCCAATGACGAAGTGGGGTTGGTGTTGCTCAGCAAGGATGGGAGCCGGAAGCTTTCTCTTTCCCCCGACGATCGACTCGCTGTGAAGCTCACCGACAAGGATGGCAAGGTATTATGGGCCGCCCCGTGAGCCTTGTCATCAGCATCAAGACAATGTTGACGCAGAGATTCCCGGCTCATTCTTCGTGCAAGAATGCGAAGTACGCCCAACACAACGGCGGGAATTTTGCCCTTCACCCCGTCACACATTCCGTGACCGGGAATCGAAGCTACGCGGGTCATTAAACCGGATCTCTGAAGCGACGGACCGACTAGGAAGCAGTTAGACGGCCTTCTTGACCCGGCCGGACCGAATGCACCGGGCGCAGACGCGAATACGCCTGTGACTCCCGTTCACCAGTGTGCGGACTCGTTGCAAGTTTGGGTTGAATGCCCGCTTGGTCTTGTTATTGGCGTGACTCACGTTATGGCCGGATTGATGTTTCTTCCCACACACATCACAACTAAACGCCACGACACGACTCCTTTGTGTTGAGTTGCTGAAAATCTGAGACCTTCTGTCGATTCTGCCCGCGGATGCTAGCATACCGATTCCCGGCGTGACAAGCCGTTCGGCTTAGTAGGGTGATCGTCCTCGGTCCGATTAGGAAGGAGATTTCGGGAGCACTGCAGGCACGCTGATATCGAACACCGGATCACCGCCGTCATCGAGTCCGTCTTTCCCCACGCTGTACACCGTGCCCTGCGACTCACACCACAGCATCGGCAGCCCGGTGAAGGGGTCGAAGAAGTTCGACCCCATCGAGGCCAGTCTCGTGGGCACGGCCGAGATCGCGCTTGGGTGCCGTAACGCGATCTGGAGACTAGCCAGCCGCAACCTTGCATCCGTCACGACGAGACGCTGGCTTAGGCTCTCCCATTCCGGTTCGATTTCCAACGGGTCGGTCGCAGATTCAAGCAGCGTTCTTCCGGTTGTGCGTGCGACATCTTGGAATCGGGGCAGCGGTCTATGAAGGCTGTCGGCGGCTTTGATCGTGGCTTCGTAGTAGACCGCGTAGGTGTCCCACAGGCGCTGGCTGTGCAAGGGGATACCGAGCAAAGTCTGGGCGACGGGATGCGTGATTCTGCGGAATGCTTCCGGGTGCAGCTTGGACGTTTTCGCCAGCCATATCAATTCCTGATCAGCATCCCGGGCCCCGACGGAGTGACGCACGTCGGGCGAATGCTCAGCCGCGAGTCGACCTAACCGAAACTCATGCCGAATGGGCCACCGCAACGAATACTCCTCGGCTGTCAGCGGGTGCGCCAGCGATTGCGCGGTGGTCAGCGTCATTGTGTCTGCGGCGGGATCCGCCAGGATTTTCGAGAGCAGCACGAGGTCATCGTCCATGAGAGTGGTGGCCATGATCTTGAGTGAAGGAGTCTTTGCATCCGCGAGAACAACCCGCCACGCCTGCATCTCGCGTTGCAGCCGATCGAGCCCGGTTCTTGTTTGTCCAGCAAAACCTTCAGCGACATAGAGACGGTGGGCCGCGAAGATCTCCTCGAACCGCGGGCTTCCGAGCAGCCCATAGCCCCAGTCCTCAAACGGGAGGTTCAACCATTGGTCGTACCGGTCGAGCAAGATCCGGTGCTGACTGACCGCTGTCCTGAATTGGAAATCCTGCTTTCGGAATTCCGTCAACGGCAAGGGGGCGTCCCATGCGGGTAATAGGTCCTCCGCCGGCGTCAGCAACCGTTGCTCGTAGCGGCCGTCCTTGCGGAAATCGAAATACTTTGTGCCGCGACCGGCGTCGGCCTCCAACCAAATCTCGTATCCGTTTTGCACAGGATTGGCATTCGGTGCCGACGCAAACCCCAATAACAAGAAATAGCCGTTCTGATACGGATTCTGAATCTGTCGGGCCGGGGGTTCGAGCAACTTCAGAAAGGTTTCGCTGGGACGGGCGCTCTTTCCCGGCCAGACCAACCCTGAGATTTCGACGAAGATGGCGACGCAGCAGATGATGATCAGCGCATTGCGGGTCGTGAAGCTGTGACGTTGCAGCAGGCGTGTCGGCTGTGCGTACTTCATGGTCCGTGAATCCTCGCGACGAGTTTGCTGTCGGTCGAGCAATCAGTATGCCATAGGCTGCTTCGCTAAAGGCTCGAAGTTTGAGGAATTTCTTCTGTGACAAAAAAAGTCGGGACCGACTGTTCAGAAAGCCCCGGCTACGAGAGGACAATAATGCGCTTGACAAGGCTCGGCGCAGCCTCCTACAGTTGCCTCTCTAGATCAGCACATAGAATCCCCGGGGCGAAGGGAAGAAGGTGCAAGTCCTTCGCGGTCCCGCCGCTGTGAATAGGGACGAAACCCGCGAGAGCCACTGTTCTGAAGCAAGTAGCAAATAGCTAACCTATGAGCAGAAAATCACTGCTGCTCGCTGTTCGCTACCAGCTATTAGCTTGAAGAATGGGAAGGAGCGGGGAGTAGGTTAGCCCCTATGAGCCAGAAGACCTGCCCAGGGGAATGACCCTCGTTCTCTCGTGGGCTGGGGAACGGGCGAGGATGAAGACGCGCGGGTGCAATCCTCAGGGTTGGTTCAGCCCTGGGGATTTTTTGTTTTGAGTAAAATCAGCACGCAGCAAGCAGCGAATAGCTGGAAGCTGGCGGGAAGGATCGTTCGGTCTTGGGTTCTTCGCTGCTCGCTGTTCGCTGTCAGCTCGCTGGTGTGTGTGGGTCCCGGGTTCGCCGATGATACAGGACAGTTAGTAATGAAACGCCGCCAACAAGGCATCCTTACCGGGATGCCGTTCATGGCTCATGTCTCCGAACGCAGCTTCGTCGATGATCTCGGCCGGCGGATCTACCTTGCCAAGGCTCCCTCGCGTATCGTCTCTCTGGCGCCGAGCATCACGGAACTGCTGTTTGCGGTCAAACTCGACGAGCAGATCGTCGGGGTGACGGAGTTTTGCGACTATCCGCCCGCGGCGGCATCCAGAACGAAGGTCGGCTACTCGCATCCCAATCTCGAAATCCTCGCTTCCTTGCAGCCGGATCTCGTGTTGGCGCCGCAGGAGTTTCTGCGTGCCGATATACAGGCCAAGCTTGAGCAACTGAAAATTCCAATCTTTATTCTCGATCCCAAGACCCTCGACGATATTCCGCTGCACATTCAGACATTGGGGCGCATCGCCGAGCGATCGACGGAGGCGAGCGCCCTGGCCCAGACCATGCGACAACGGATCGCCGAGATCAAGCGTAGGACGGCGACGCTGCCCCCCAAACGGGTGCTGTACGTCCTGAACAGCCAACCTCTGATCACGGTCGGGCC
>CAZZPI010000303.1:0-3783 GCA_964655865.1 uncultured Nitrospiraceae bacterium | reverse complement strand
TCGCAGCAGCGAATCCGCGGTTGCAGCAGAAGCGCTCATGAATAATGCGGGCTAGAGGAGCGGGACGGCGGGATTGAGTGTACCGACCTCCGGAGTAAACACCGGCGGTGAGGAGATCGCAGATTGGAGCGCGCTGCGTACCCACCGGTAACGCTCCTCGGCCCAGGCGTTGAATTCATCGGCATTCGCAAATACCAGGTCCCACGCACGGGCCGCGTCGAGCATCAGGAGCCTGTGCGGTTGATTCTGCCCCGGGAAATACACCACCAACACCGCCGAATTCCCGGTCAGGCTGATATCGGTGAACACATGAAGCATCGACGATTCCGGGAGTCTCACATCGCGCGAAGCAGCCTCGACCAAAGGCTGATAGAGAATCTGTAAGAACCTGGATGTGTCCTCGTAGGGGTGCTTCGTTTCAAGCAACCTCGGGTTCGGTTTCTCCACGAAGAGATGCTCGGTCAAGTACCTGGCAGCTTCACACGCCGGCATGGCGCCGGATGTGACAAGCGCTTCACAGACGTAGACGAGCCAATGTCTTGTGCTGGCCTGACGCATCACCGTACGCATAGCACGCGTGCCCTCATCCTGGGGACGTTTCACAACCTCCATTTCAGGGTTTCTCGACCGCCGTGGTTCCTGAGGCAGTGTGAGGCGCGAACTCTCGGCGAGTATACGGGGCGGAGGCGTACCTCGTCAATGAAAGCCTCGGTTCAACCGAGGGGATGGAGTATCGAACGATCCGCGTACTGGTCGTGAATCCGTTTCATCTCGTCCAGCGAGGAGAGGAATACATCGATCAACTCAGGGTCATAATGGACGGCCCGATGTTTCCGCATGAACTCGACGGCCTGATCGAATGGAAACGCCGGTTTGTAGACTCGCTCGGTCGTCAGGGCGTCGAACGCGTCCGCCACAGAGGCAATGCGACCCTCGATCGGGATCGCTTCGCCCTTGAGTCGTCTGGGATACCCGCTGCCGTCCCACCGCTCGTGGTGCGTCCACGCTATAATGGCGGCGACCTTGAGCAAGTCCGCGTCGGATCCCCCCAAGATGCGATAGCCGATCTCGGCATGCTGCGCGATGACGTTGAATTCTTCCGGGGTGAATTTGCCCGGTTTCAGGAGCACGTGATCAGGCGTGCCGATTTTTCCGATGTCGTGCATCGGGCTTGCAGTGCGGATCAAATCGCAACGATCCGGGGAAAGACCGTACCGGCGAGCCAGAAGCTCACAGTAGTGACTCATCCGTTGAATGTGCTGGGCGGTCGCGCTGTCACGGTATTCCGCCGCGATCGCCAGGCGCTGAATCGTTTCTTCGCGGGAGAGTCGAAGTTCTTTCTCGCTTCGCTCCAGCCATTCCAAAGCTTGCTGAAGAGCCATAGTGCGGGCCCTGACGATCTCCTCGAGGGTGTTCCGCTGGGCTTCCCGCTCGATCTCCAGCCGGCGACGCCGGAGCGCATTGGCTACATCGATCAGGACCTCATTGGCCTCGAATGGCTTGACGATGTACCCGAAGGCTCCCATCTCCAACGCGGCGTTGGCCAAGACCTGGCTGTCCAGTCCCGTGACCATGATGACGGCGGTGTGCGCGTGGTCTGTGCGGACGGCGTGGAGCAGATCCATGCCTGACTCGCCGGGCATATTCACATCGCACAGAATGAGCGCGTACGGATGTTCCGCGAGACGCTGACGCGCCTCCCTCGCGTCGGAAGCCAAGGTCACGTGGTACCCGTGGTTCTCGAGGAAATAGGCCAGAAGACGGCGGATGGGCTCCTCATCGTCGACGACAAGGATGTTCTTCTGATCGAGAAGCCCTGCGTAGTCGCTCAGGCTCGCTTGGAATGGCATGAGGTCTGGCACGGTCAGAGTCAGATCGGTCTGCAGCGCCAACGCAATCTTATGAAATTCTTTCTGAATATGGGAGCAAAATAACTGAACGGACCGATGCGATGCACCTTCCATGCCACTATAAGCCATATGTTGCGACAAGTCACTTGAAATTCAGTGCGTCGGAAAACCGTGTGAATCACTCGACTCCTCTAAGCGATGAAGAACCGCTTGCGTTTTTCTCGTTGTCCGCATAGCCTGAGCCATGCCCTACGTATTCCCTCACGACGATTGGTTTGTGTACACAATTAGCCTGGTGATTCTTTCGCTTTTGTACATACGAAGACGTGTCAAAGGGCGCGTCCGTAGAACTCGGCTTCCCAGCGAAATTGCACCAGACTAGCAGCGTGCCCGACACGCTTCCGGCCTCATTATTTGCGCTTTCAGCCCCCCTTCTCTATAATTCGTCCATTCATTCACAGGAGCGACAGGATGAGTGCGCCAGGGGGAGTTGTGCGTTTTGACGGGCGCCGCGGGGACCAGATTCGGCCGATCAAGATCACCCGGCACTTTATCAAGCACGCGGAAGGGTCGGTTCTAATCGAAATGGGGGACACGAAGGTCATTTGCACCGCTTCAGTGGAAGAAAAAGTTCCGCCTTTTCTGAAGGATAAGGGTAGGGGCTGGGTTACGGCGGAATACGCAATGCTACCGCGGTCGACGCATGAGCGGTCTCCACGCGAGGCGGTCAAAGGGAGACAGGGTGGGCGCACACTCGAGATCCAGCGGTTGGTCGGACGTGCCCTTCGAGCGGTGACAGACCAGAGCCTGATGGGAGAGCGAACCATTTGGATCGATTGCGACGTCATCCAGGCAGACGGCGGAACGAGAACCGCCTCCATTACCGGAGCCTTCATTGCCTTGGCCGACGCGATCGCGGTATTGAAGAAAAAGGATTTGATCAAGAAATGCCCCTTGACCGATTACCTGGCGGCAGTCAGCGTTGGGAAGGTCGGAGGGGAAGTGATGGTCGATCTGGCATACCAGGAAGATTCGATGGCCGAGGTGGACATGAACCTCGTCATGACCGGCCGCGGGCAGTTCGTTGAAGTCCAGGGAACGGCAGAGCGCTCGCCGTTTCACAAGAAGGACATGGACGAATTTCTGTCGATCGGATGGAAAGCCATTGAGCAACTGGTGGCGATTCAGAAAAATCTCATCGGTCCGCTCACATGATCAAAGAACTTGTGCTCGCCACGAGAAATCCCGACAAGGCGCGAGAGCTGACGTCTCTGCTCGCTGATTCGGGCGTCACGATTCGAACGTTGGCTGAGTTTCCTCTGGCTCCGGAAGTGGAGGAAGAGGGAGAGACGTGCGAAGCCAATGCGATCAAAAAAGCGGAGGTCATCGCGCAATTCACCGGTCTGCCGGCTGTGGCCGACGATACGGGATTGGAAGTGGACGCATTAGGCGGTCGCCCGGGCGTCCATGCGGCGCGGTTCGCAGGCGAACATGCCACGTACGAGGACAACTGGCGCAAATTGCTCCGAGAACTGGAGAAAGTCCCACGGCCAAAGCGGCGAGCGCGGTTTATCACGGTTGCGGCCTTGGCTGCTCCTCCGCACCCGGTACGCATCGCGAAAGGCGTTCTCGAAGGAGTTATCAGCGAAGACCCGGCGGGAACAAAGGGTTTCGGATATGACCCGGTCTTCTATGTGCCGGACTTGGGGAAAACATTGGCTGAGTTGAGCCCGGAGGAAAAGAACCGGATCAGTCATCGGGCAAGGGCCTTCGCAGAGATGCGGGAGATTCTCATCGGACAATTAGGAATGCGAAATGAGGAATGTGGAATTGCGAAGCAAACCGGCAAGCGAGTTCGCGTCGGTAATTCCTCATCCCCCATTTCTCATTCCTAATTGAGCCGAGACGTCGGGGCGTAGCGCAGCCCGGTAGC
>CAZZPI010000302.1:894-3785 GCA_964655865.1 uncultured Nitrospiraceae bacterium | reverse complement strand
CCAAGACCGAGGTGCTGGAAACCGGCATCAAGGTCGTGGACCTGCTGGAGCCCTATTCCAAAGGCGGCAAGGTCGGCCTCTTCGGCGGCGCCGGCGTCGGCAAGACCGTCATCATCATGGAGCTCATCAATAACATCGCGCTGCACCACGGAGGGTATTCCGTGTTTGCGGGAGTCGGGGAGCGGACACGCGAAGGCAACGATCTGTGGCACGAGATGCAAGAGTCCAAGGTCATCGACCCGAAGGACTACACGAAATCCAAGGCCACGCTCGTCTACGGACAGATGAACGAGCCGCCCGGCGCCCGTCTCCGCGTGGCGCTCACCGGCCTGACCTCCGCGGAATATTTCCGCGACGAAGAAGGGCAGGACGTGCTGCTCTTCATCGACAACATTTTCCGCTTCACGCAAGCCGGCTCGGAAGTGTCGGCCTTGCTCGGTCGTATGCCGTCCGCCGTCGGGTATCAGCCGACGCTCGCAACCGAGATGGGCGCGCTGCAAGAGAGAATTACTTCGACGAAGAAGGGCTCCATCACTTCCGTGCAGGCCATTTACGTTCCGGCCGACGACCTGACCGATCCGGCGCCGGCGACGGCGTTCGCGCACTTGGATGCGACCACGGTGTTGTCGCGGCAGCTGGCGGAGCTGGGCATTTATCCGGCCGTAGATCCGCTGGACTCGACTTCGCGCATTCTCGATCCGCAGATCGTGGGTGAAGAGCACTATAGAGTCGCGCGCGGCGTGCAAGGGGTCTTGCAGCGGTATAAGGATCTGCAGGACATCATCGCCATTCTCGGCATGGACGAATTGTCCGAAGACGACAAGATGGTGGTAGCCCGTGCGCGAAAGATGCAGCGCTTCCTCTCACAGCCGTTCCACGTGGCCGAGGCGTTCACCGGCACGCCGGGCAAGTACGTGAAACTGAAGGACACGGTGGCGAGCTTCAAGGAAATTCTCGAAGGCAAGTACGACCACCTGCCGGAACAGGCGTTCTACATGGTAGGGACGATTGAAGAGGTGGTCGCGAAGGCGGAGAAAATGGGATACAAGAAATAGGACGGAGAGGGCTGAGCCGCCCTCTTTGCTCGCGCACCGCGCACACAAGATTAATTGAAATTTGTGATTGCGGGCGGTGCTCGGTGGACGCGCGCAGTGGAGGGCAGCTCAACCCTCTCCGTTGCGAGTCAGTTGGGGCGGAAGAGAGAGGAAAGAAGAAATGGCGGGAAAGTTATTGTTAGAAGTGGTGACGCCGGAGAAGCTCCTCCTCAGCCAGGAGGTGGATGAGGTGATTGCCCCCGGTAGCGAGGGGGAGTTCGGCGTGTTGCCGGGCCACACGCACTTTCTCTCCACGCTGAAGATCGGGGAGCTCCGCTATCGGGTCGGCAGCCAGACCAATTATATGTCCATCCTCTGGGGCTATGCCGAGGTCACGCCGAAGAAGGTGACGATCCTTGCGGAGATCGCCGAGAAAGCCGAGGACATCGATATTGAGCGCGCCCAGGCTGCCGTCGAAAAGGCCGAGCAGGCCTTGAAGGCAGGGACGCTATCTTCCGAGCTCAGAGAAGCGCAAATTAGCCTCGAAAAAGCCCGCCTGCGTAAGAAGATCGCCGAACGCTCCCGCCCCGGGCATTCTTGAAAAGCGCATCCTAACTGCTCGGGTTCTCGTCATCTCTTACCAGCTTTTACGCGCTATACTTGTCTTGAAGCGGGGCTCGATCCGGCAAATCTATCGGGCATCTCCCCAAATCTAACGATTCAATAGGCCCAACCAGGCCATTACGATATGATTCACCTGGCGGACGGGGTTACGCACCCCCTCGAAGGATCATGAGGTCGGGCGATGGCGAGAATCTTGGTGATCGACGATGAAAACTCGATTCTCGATCTGCTCCAAACCGTGTTGACGCGGCGAGGACACGAGGTCATAACCGCCTTGACCGGACAGCGAGGTCTTGCTCGGTTCAAGGAGGATCGGCCGCGGCTCACCATTCTGGACCTCAAGTTGCCGGATACGGGAGGGATCCAAGTGCTGAAGGAGATCAAGTCCTTCGATCCCGAGGCTTCGGTCGTGATCCTGACCGGTGCCGCGACTGAGGAGCTCGAGGTGCAGGCGAAGCGCCTTGGCGCCGCCGACTTCCTGCAGAAAGGGTTTTCCTTGCACGCGCTCGGGGAAGTGCTGAATCGGGTCCTCACCCAAGACCACCGAAAGATCGCGTGAAGTTCCTCTCTCCCTCCGAGGCCGTCTCCGCAAGAAGTTTGCAGTGTCCTCACCAATTTACGCTACCTCTGATGCTTCTTGAAGCGGAAATTCGCTCGGGCCTCAGGCTTGCGTCTGGAGGATCCATTTCTTCTCGCTTGCTATTCGGAATCGGTTGTGGTACCGTGCACTTACTTCATCGAAAGGGCCTGGCGATGGAGTATGAATCAATAAGGCCCGTCACCGATGTTGTTTTGTTCGGGAATCTGATCGGAAGTCGATCCTAAGCCGCTCTTCCGTTCGCGTCTTCAGGCAGTCTCTTCCAGTTCTCTTCCTTTCTCAAGACAATGTCATTCCAAAGGAGGAACCCAGATGGGTTCAAAACTTTTTGTCGGTGGGTTGCCGTTTGCGGCAACAGAGCAGGAGTTAACTGATTTGTTCGCACAACACGGTTCCGTGTCGTCCGCGCAGGTTGTTACGGACCGATTTACCGGTCAATCGCGTGGCTTCGGCTTCGTGGAAATGGCCACGCCGGCTGAGGCACAATCCGCGATTGGGGCGTTGAACGGCTCGCAATTCGGCGGACGTACGCTCACGGTGAACGAGGCCAAACCGCGTGAGGTTCGCTCGGAAAGCGGCGGGCGGAACGGCGGGTTCGGCGGTGCGCGCTTGAAGCAGCAAAAGGCAGCCGCCAA
>CAZZPI010000302.1:0-884 GCA_964655865.1 uncultured Nitrospiraceae bacterium | reverse complement strand
GTGGTGCCGCAAATGCAGCCGTGGTACGGAGACCCCGACGGGTTCGGCGGCCGGAACGGCAAACGCGACCGCTGGTAATCGGCACAGAGGCTGATCAAGGGGGCGGCCGCCGTTCTGCGGCCGCCCCCGCTTTTCCCCCAATTACGGGCTCAGTGGAATCGTGATGACAATCGCTCCCATGACCTCGTGGAGCTTGAAATCTTTCTTGGGACTGCGGGGGTGCGCGTTATGGCAGGTGATGCAGGCCTGAGTGACGGCACGGTCCGCATAGATCGCCTGGTAATAGCGTGTTGCTCCGCTGACGATGATGCCGCTGTACCGATGTTCCGGATTTAGGCGCACCTCGTCGAGACCCTTCCGCTCGAAGTCGGTGTCCGCCGCGTTCAGCGGATTAATCGGCCACAGACCGATGAGCTGGTAACGCACCTTGGTTCCGGTAAGCTCGGCCAGCTCTGCGGACTCCCTCAAGAATTGAGCTGGCAAGGGTAAGTTGTGCGACACGCGCCAATCTTCCGATGCCACCATCTTTCCAAGCTTCTGCAACCGCTCTACGATCTGCATGGTGTAGAAGGTCCGGTCCGACTCGATGATCGCATGTAAATAGTCAGCGACGGTCTCCATGGGAAGGGTCAGCGGCCTGTCGGTGTCCTTTTCGCCAGCAATGCCTTGCACATACCCCAGTAGTGTCAGCATAACAATCAATGAGCTTACGACCACACGCATGCTCCTCATGACGGTTCCTCCTGGCTCGACCGGCCTTCGACTCTCAATCATACGGCAGCATGAGACAGGAAAGTAGTGGCAGGCGTTCCCTTGTTTTTGAGGACGACCGTATGGCAGCTTACGGCACGCTCAGGAACGATTTTTCGCGTCTTGTCTCCATG
>CAZZPI010000301.1:0-3811 GCA_964655865.1 uncultured Nitrospiraceae bacterium | reverse complement strand
CTCGCCGGGTTACTGCCCGAGGTACCAGCCGATCCCGTTGCGCTCAAGGAAACTCGTGATCAATGTGAGGGAGTTGGCATAGATCATCACGCCCAGGATCACCAGCACGACCCCGCTGACCGTGGAGACGCCCCAGAGGTATCCGCGCACCTCCTTAAAGTAGGCCAGGAACCGATCGACGCCCAACGCGGTGATGAACAACGGTAACCCCAAGCCCAGCGAGTAGGCGCTCAGCAACAACATGCCGTGGACCAAGGAATCCTGCGTGCTCGCGTACAGCAGAATCGTCCCAAGAACCGGGCCCACGCAGGGAGTCCAGCCTGCGGCGAAGGCGACCCCGATCAGCACCGATCCCAGGTAGCCGGCCGGGCGATTGTGAAAGTGAAAGCGACGTTCCACTTGGAGAAATTTGAGGTTCAGGATACCGAGGAGATAGAGACCGAACGCGACGACGAGCAGGCCCCCGATGCGGCGGAGATGGTCCTGATACGTAATGAGCGCCTGCCCGATCAGAGTCGCCGAAGCGCCGAAGGCGACGAACACGGCCGAAAAGCCGGCGATGAACAGCAGCGCGTTCACGATAATCGCCCGCCGGAATTTGGTCCGCTCGGTTGCGTCAGTCAATTGCTCCACCGACAGGCCCGTGATGTACGACAGGTACGACGGGACGAGCGGCAGCACGCAGGGCGACACGAACGAGAGCAACCCGGCGGAAAAAGCCGCCACCAGAGAAATCTGTTGAATGGACTGCGTCATGAGTCAGGTCTGATTCATCAACATTTGGATCGCGCGCGTGGCCTCGGGACTGTGCCAGTCCAATGCCCCGAAGATCCGTTCGCGAATGATGCCCTGCCGGTCGATCAGGAACGACATCGGGAGCGTCCTCGCGCCAAAGGTGAGGCCCACGCGGAAGTCCGCGTCGTGTAAGATCGGAAAGCTCAGTCGCAGCTCCCGCTGAAACGGCCGCGTCACCGCCGCTCCTTGAGGATCCGTCGAGACCGCCAAGATTTCAAAGTCGCGACGGCTTAGGGATCGGTAGAGCTGCTCCATCGCGGGCATCTCCACGCGGCACGGGCCGCACCAGGTCGCCCAAAAGTTCAGGAGCACCACTTTGCCTCGATGCTCCTCCAGCGAGACGAGGCGCCCGTCCATATCCCGCAACTGGAAGTTGGGAGCCGGATCGCCGAGTTGGAGCGTTTTCCGAGTGGAGGCCGCGGTCGTCGCGGCCGACGCGCCGCCCGCGGCGGGGGGCGCGGCCTCGTCGCAGCCCGAGAGCCACACCGCCGACACCACCAGGAACGCGAGCCTACCGACGGGAACTTTCATGCTGTTCATTCACAGAGTCTGGGCGCGAGCGGACCGCTGGTCTTGCGCGGTTTTCGGCGTCACGTTTAGGAGCCGCACCAAGACCTGGAGGCTATCCAGCCTCGTCCAATCCCGAGGCCCGATGACGATCTCACGAATAATGCCTTCCTGGTCGATGAGGAAGGTCTCCGGGACCCCCATGCGCTTATACGGCTTGTCCGTCTTGCCCCAGGAATCGACGAGAATCGGAAACGTCAGGTTCAGACTTTTCACGAAGGGGGGAATGTCTTTGGTGGTGGTCACCCGATCGATGCTGACCGCCATGATCACCAGTCCGTCCTTCTCGAAATTCTTGTAGAGCACCTCCATCGAGGGCATTTCTTCGCGGCAGGGCTTGCACCAGGTCGCCCAGAAATTCAGGAAGACGACCTTGCCGCGAAAATCCGAGAGGCGATAGGTTTTCTCGTTCAGATCCGAGAGGACGAAGTCCGGGGCCGGCTTGCCGACCGCCAGCGGTTCGTACTTGGCGCTCTGAAACCACACCAACGCGAACACCAGCCCCAAAATCGCTGCGCCGGCGATGAGGATGAGCAGCCGCGACGGCCCTGCCGGTTGCGCCCGTGACACGTACTCGATGGAAGATTGCTCAGTCATAGCGACGAGAGGCGATGGGTACGAGGCACACGCTTGGACGTCGCTGTCACCCACTGGCCTCGCACCTCCGGCTCCTTGCCCTTCACGCGTAGGCGTGGAGGCCGGAGAGCAGAAAATTCACGCCCCAGAAGCAGAAGATCACCATCAGAAACCCGAAGATCTGGTAGATCGCGGCGCGCCGCCCCTCCCAACCCCGCGTCATGCGTGCATGGATGTAGGCTCCGTAAATCAACCACACGATCAGCGACCAGGTTTCTTTCGGGTCCCAACTCCAATAGCCGCCCCAGGCGTAATTGGCCCACATGGCGCCGAGAATGATGCCGAACGCCAGCAAGGGGAACCCGATCATGATGGCTTTGTAGCCGAGCTCATCGATGGTTTCCAGATTCGGAAACGCTTCGAAGAGCCGCGACCGGCTCCCGACACGTTCCGCTCGCTCCCTCAGCAGATACATCATGCCCAGGCCCCCCGCCATGGCAAATGCGGCATAGCTGGTGAGCGTGACGGACACGTGAATGTAGATCCAGTAGCTGTTGAGGGCCGGCACAAGCGGTTCGGCCGTTTGGTATCGGTACGGCAACAAGGAGGCGGCGCCCATGGCGATGAACCCGATGCCGACCACGAATGCGCCGACCGCCTTCATCCCGTAACGGAGCTCGAAAATCACGTACCCGAGGATGATCGCCCAGGCGACGAAGGCCATGGCCTCGAACTGGTTGGACCAGGGGGCGAAGGTGCCGGAATGCTGCTGGCGCTCGAGCGCGCGTGTGACGAGCGCGAGCGTGTTCGTGATCCAGCCGAAGACCGTCACCAACGTGGCCACCTGTCCCAATTGAGTAGCCCACACGCCGTCGCGCTGATCATAGCCCGACACCGGGTGCCCGGCCGCCGCCAACTGCATGGTCGGCCTCCGCGCCGTGAGATAGGCGACATACAGCACCAACGACGCCAGGTAGAGCCAAAAAGTCATGTCGAAGATGAAGAGAGACTTCAGCATATATCCTCCCGAGAAGCTGAGTGGTCAGTCATCAGTTCTCAGTGAGCAGTGTTCAAAGGCTGATCACTGATTACTGATAACTGAAAACTTAGCTGCTCATCGTTTTCATCCGTTCCGCCAGCTTCGCAAACTCTTTCTGGAAATCAATCTGGCTCTTGTGCGTGGTCCCGCCGAGATGCACCGTCACGCCCTGATCGCCGGGAATCACTTTCGCCCAAAGTCGGCGATGGTAGATGAACGACGACAGCGTCATACCGACGACGATCATGGTCGAGCCGACCCACACGATATTGACGCCCGGGTTTTTGGCGATCTGCAGGCCCGTGAACTTGCGCGGCTTGTAGCCCACCAACTCAAACTGATATTTCGACCCCTGGATCTCGAACAGATCGGGGTAGTTGTAAAAGATCCAAGGGGTGGCTTGGACCGTTCGGCGTTCGTCCAAGGCGAGACGAATGGCCGGGTTCGCATGCTCCACGCTCTTCGAGAACACCTTCTTCTCATTCGAGTTGAATGCGAAGTCCGCGACGAAATCGGTCATGGTGAGCTTGAGCGCCAGATCCTCGATGGTCTGCGGTTTCTGCCACTCGAGATCGACTGTTTTCACGACCTTGTCGGACACTTTGTCTTTGATGTTGATCCGGGCCAGCTCTATTTGATCCCACGCGTCGCCGTAACTCGACTGGTAGAACCAAATACCCTTGTACACCAAGGGATCGTTCACGGTGATGGTCTTGGTCAGAGCCGGCGCGCCCTGATCGACGACCGTCAACGTACTATTATAAGATTTCACCGCGCCGTTGTCATAATAGTCGATCCAAAACTTATCGATCCGGAGATCGAAATTCCCTCTCG
>CAZZPI010000300.1:0-3813 GCA_964655865.1 uncultured Nitrospiraceae bacterium | reverse complement strand
GCCCTGGGACGGCTTCGAGCGCTGGCTGGAATGCGCCCGGCGGACCACCCGCTGCCAGAACGACGGCCGCTGCCTGCTCGTGGATTACAAGGACTCAACCGGCTCCGCCAGCGCGCGCGACCACCTGTTCGGCCACGCCGCCTACACGCGCGCGAACGCGATGCTCTTCAACACCACGGAGATCGTGCAGACGCTGTATACGACCTCCCGCTGAGAAGAATGATGCCGGCCTGCCGCACCCTGCTCACCTGGTTGATCATCTCGGGATGGGCTGTCGCTCCGGTTCATGCGCAGGCACCGTTGAAAATCTGCGCCCATCCGGACAGGCCCTGCACGAGCGCGGAGAAAACTTTCGCGCCTTATGAACTGACGTTCAAACTGCCCGACACCCTCGAACCGAACAAGGCCTATCAATCCGTTCCCTTCCAAGCCATCATCCTCAAGACATTTCCAAAGTTTGAAGCCGGCGGGGACGAATGCGATGGCGGGGAGTTCTCCACGAAGGTCGAGAAGCAGCGGGCGGAGGCGCAGAAATTGTTTCCAGACCGGAAGGTCTTCGCCGCGCACCAATGTCCGGACATGGGCGCGGTGCTCTATCAGATCAATGGCAAGCCCTACAACGCCTTCTTCATCGCCGTGTACGGAGGGACGACGCCGGCCGAAGCCCGGCAGGTGCTCGCGCAGGTGAAGGGAAAATTCTCGCGCTCGACGGTGAAGGAGATGCAGGCGGTTTACACGAAATTAGAGGAGTAGCGGTGGAGGGAAGCCCTCTTGCCTCTTGCAGGTCCTGCGCCGCATTCCTCCGGGCAAGGCGCTGCAAGTCCCCCTACCCTTCACTCTCCTGCTCAAACAGCATGTTCAGCAATCGAGCGGTCGTGAACTGTTGGATGCCGGTCCCCTCGAAATCCCGATCGTTCGACCACAAGGGATATCCCAGCGAGAGAGCAAGCGCCAGCACCTCAACATCCTTGGGATCACGGGCTTCGATACGCGCTCTGGCCTGCGGAAGAGATTTGCGATGGGCGCCCGCTGCATAGCGCGTGAGGGGCAGCAGATCCATGGCATAGGCCAGGAACGCCGTGTCATGCCCGAGCTTCCGGGCCAGTTCGGGGAGATAGGCCGTCACTTCCCTGATGACGCTCTCGGGAACGGCGAATTCCTCGACGCGGCCGTCGAAGAAAACGCGCCGGGAGGCGCCGCCAAGGAGCGCGGAGAGGATGGGATTAGCGTCGACGACGAGCTTTGCGGGTTTTTTCAAAGTCGTCCAGGATGGTGTCTTCGGTCAGACCGCGCTTCTTCATCGCCGCGCGGATCTCATCGGTCAGGGCGACAAACAAGTCCTTCTTGATTTCCAACGGAAGCGTCTCGTCGGACGCCGGCAGGAAGAAACCCACGATTTTCCCGTGCCGCGTGACGATCAGCGGATCGTCCAGCCGCAGCAGCTTCGTCGCGTTATCGCGAAACTCTCGGACTGTCGCAGTTCTCATGTGCCCACCATAGTGACCACAAGTCTAAATTAATTCGGATAAACTTTCAAGAGGCGGGCAACTTCCACGCGATATCCCCAACGCGGCGGCCGCCTGCCGCAGGACCGCGTCAAGGCTGCGGCTGCCGCGACCGACGGCGCCTGGGCCTACGACGCCGCATCCTACGAAACGCTCCTGCACAAGGCCGCACTCGTGCTGCTGTCACCGCTAGGCGTTAAATCAAATGAGTTGGAGAGCATGACGGATCAGGAAGGGACAAGAAAATGTTCCTGAAATCTTTTATCTTACGATTCGCTAATCTCAACAACCGAATTTCTCGATACCTTCTTAAAATCATAAACAAACCCCTTCCACCCTGCCCTTCTCGCCTTGGAGGACAAGGGTTTTCGCGGGAGAAACATACCTGGAGTTTGCAAGTCGGCCGAGAGGTAGAAGATGGAGTTTCTTCCTCTCTCGTCAATCTGCACTATAAACAATGGGAAGTAGATTCCCGCCCTCATCCTGTCCTTCTGTACCTTCCACGCCGCTCCCAATAGTCTTGCAGGCAATTCGTTGACTGTCGATGTTGTATGGGTCTTAACTTGAGCTAGGTAGCCACAAAAATCACATATAACATCCGCGCACTTGAAGTTCGGGGGCAGCCGCCTAAGAGTGCGTTGGCGTTTACATTTTGGACAAAGACACTTCTTTGCCACTAGCATCTCGCCTTTCTCTCCCAATATTTGCTTCTTCGTTCTCAATGAATTCCCGCTTAAGGATGCGCTTCGCGCCAGTTGTGGCCGGTGCCGAGTTCTACTTTTAATGGCACGGACAAACCCAGCCGTGGGCCGACGCCTTCCATTTCGTCCTTCACCAGGTGCCGGGCCTTGACCAGGTCCTTCTCCGGCACTTCGAAGATCAGCTCGTCGTGCACTTGCAGGATCATCTTCGTGCTCGGCAGCTCGGCGTGAAGCTTCCTGCTCACCGCGATCATCGCCACCTTGATCGCGTCTGCCGCTGAGCCCTGGATGGGACTGTTCACCGCCTGGCGCTCGCCGTAATTGCGCTGCGCCGGGTCGGAGCTCTGCAACTCGGGAATCGGCCGCCGCCGGCCCGCAATCGTCGTCGTGTAGCCCTGCTGCTTCGCCTCCGCGATCGTCCGGTCGATGAACGTCTTCACGCCCGCGTACCGGTCAAAGTACATGTCGATGTATTTCTTCGCATCGGCCTGCGAGACGCCGATGTTCTGCGCCAGCCCGAAGGGGCTGATGCCGTACACGATGCCGAACACGACGGTCTTGGCCACGCGCCGCATGTCCTTCGTGATTTTGTCCTGTGGCAGCTTGAAAATCTCGACCGCGGTTGCTGTGTGAATGTCCTCGCCGTGCTCGAAGACTTTTTTCAACTTCGGATCGTCCGAGAGATGCGCCAGGATGCGCGGCTCGATCTGGCTGTAGTCGGCGCAGAGGAGCGTGTGGCCTTTGGAGGAAACGAACGCCTCGCGAATGCGGAAGCCGTGCTCGCCCTTGATCGGAATGTTCTGGAGATTCGGCTCGGTGGACGACAACCGCCCCGTCGCCGCAACGGTTTGATTCAATGATGTATGCAGCCGGTGCGTGTCCGGATTCACCAGCTCAGGCAGCGCGTCCACATAGGTGGACTTGAGCTTGCTGATGGAGCGGTAGTTCAGAATCTGCGCGGGCAACTCATGTTGCGTCGCCAGTTGCGTGAGCGTGTCCTCGTCCGTCGAATAGCCGGTCTTGGTTTTTCGGAGGGGCTTCAAGTCCAGCTTCTCGAACAGCACGGTGGCAAGCTGTTTCGGCGAATTGACGTTGAACTCCTGGCCTGCCAGCCTCGTGATGTTGCCCATGATGTGTTCCAGCTCGCGCTCCAATTCCTTGCTCTGCTCATTGAGTCTTTTAATGTCGAGGCCGAAGCCGTTGCGCTCGATTTCAGCCAGCACCGGCACGAGCGGCATCTCGATGGTTTCAAACAGGCTCAGGCTTCCCTGCTCTTCCAGCCGTTCTTTCAAGGCAGGCGCGAGCCGGCAGATGGCGACGGCCGCTTCCGCAGCCGTGCCCGATCCGTCGTCTTCCTGGCCGAACAGATCGGTCGGCTCTTCCTTCTTTTTTGTCTGCCCGCTGCCCAGTTGATGGCCCAGGATTTCAGAAACAACGGTCTCGAGCGAATGGTCCCGTTTGTTTGGATTGAGCAGATAGGCCGCGATCATCGTGTCAAAGGCCGGCTCGACCGCCTCCACGCCCGCCTTGTGCAATGCCAGCAGCGCGGGCTTCAGATCGTGCGCGGCCTTGAGGACTTTCTTATCGGCCAGCAGCTCTTTCAGCGG
>CAZZPI010000299.1:0-3824 GCA_964655865.1 uncultured Nitrospiraceae bacterium | reverse complement strand
AACTATCCTCCCAGCAAACTGTCGTCGACTCTCTACCCCAAGTGCTCCTCGATCTGTACATCGCGGATGGGATCAGCTTTCTCTCCAAGTTACGTGGTGAATTCGCCATCGCTGTCTGGGATGACCGTGAGCAGACCCTATGGCTTGCCACCGATCGTTTCAGAATCCATCCCCTGTTTTATTATCACCTTAATAACGTGTTCGCCTTTGCTTCTCGCCTCCAAGCTGTCACAGCGTGTCCACTGGCTGTCCAGTGCACGCTCAATCACGAATCACTGGTTCACGTGGTTGCGGGTTCCATGATTCCAACACCGACCACCATTTTCCACGAGGTCAAAAAGCTTCCACCAGGACATCTCCTTTCGTTGCGTCAAGGGAAGCTGAGAGTCGCCTCATACTGGGATATTAAGTTTTCACCTTCGGATATGAGTGAAGGCGATTTGGCAGCTCAGCTCCGCAGAGACTTTGCAGATGCAATCTCAGTGCGATTGCAGCAGGAAAGTTCTCCCGATTCCGTTGGGACTTTCCTGAGCGGAGGCGTCGACAGCAGCACGGTCACGGGCGTGATGACTCAGCTGAATAAAGGTCCCGTTCGGAGTTTCTCAATCGGCTTTGGTGAAGAGCGTTTCAATGAGATGGAGTACGCACGAATCGCGGCACGTGCATTTGCGTCCAAGCACACCGAATATTTCGTAACTCCCAAAGACGTGCTGGATGCTGTGCCTGTTTTATTACGCGCATTCGACGAACCTTACGCCAATGCATCCGCTGTCCCGACCTATTATTGTGCGAGGATCGCAAAAGACCAGGGTGTCAACATCCTGTATGCCGGCGACGGCGGGGACGAATTGTTTGCCGGCAACGAGCGATACGCAACCCGACGAGTGTTCGACTATTATCAGAGACTCCCACCTTGGCTGCGCATGATGCTAGTCGAGCCCGTTGTGACAAGACTCGCACAGTCAACAGGGTTGCGGCTGTTTCTAAGAGCAAGAAAATACATTGACCGTGCCAAGGTCCCCTACCCTGAGCGGCTGGCTGCACACGGAGTTTTCGAGATCATACCGATGCGGGAGCTTATGAGCGACTCCGTGCTTGAGTCGTTGAATAAAGGCTTCGATACAATGGAACCAACTTATACCTACTATCGCCAAGCCCCGGCCTGGACCCAGCTCGACCGGGAACTCTATGTCGATCTAAAGCTCACGATTTCTGATAACGATATTCTCAAAGTTGTGCGCACCACCGAGGCTGCCGGGGTGCTCGTGCGCTTCCCTTTCTTGGATCACCTCTTGGCCGAATTTGCTGCAACTGTCCCCGCCAAGGTGAAGATGAAGGGAACACAGCTTCGAACCTTTTTCAAACGAGCCTACTCAGATCTATTGCCTGCAGCTACCCGAGCAAAACGCAAGCACGGGTTTGGGCTGCCGATTCCCATTTGGTTGAAGACAGATCGAGCATTGAATGACCTGATGCAAGACCTTGTGCTGAGCTCTCGTGCTAGACAACGGGGAATCTATAGAGGGCGGACGATTGAGCGTATTGTGCACAATCACAGGAGTGATTCCACCTCGTTCTACGGCACGTTGCTTTGGAACCTCATGATGATCGAGCTTTGGTTCCGTGCTTGGTACGATACCAGGCGGTGCTCCTAGCGACCTGTGTCGATATATCCTGTCCTCGTCGTGCCCCTCACATACAGCCTCAACGGAATCCGTTTCGCGGTCATTATCGGATCGGGCCCCCAAGGCAAGCTCATAAGCAGGATTTAGGAAGTATCCTATGCTCACAGTGGAAGAAATCACGAGTTTGCAGGAGTTTGAGTCGTTGGGGTCGATGTGGACGGATCTTACGGATCAGATCGACGAACCCTCGCCCTTCTTGAGTCACGAGTGGTTTCAATGTTGCCTGGAAGGTTTCGGAGAAGGGAAGCAACTCCGCATTATCTTGGTAAGGGACGAATCACGCCTGATCGCTGTTGCCCCATTTTGGCAATATGACGAAACCAAGCGCGGTATCAGGCACAGAGTGATAGGGTTTGTCTCAAGCCTGGATACGCCGTTCGTTGATCTTATTGTGTTGCCGAAGGAGCGGGAGCGGGCACTCATAGCTATTCTCGACTATCTCATCAAGCGGCAGAGGCGCAGTTGGGATCTACTGGTGGCGAACCAATGGCCTACCGAGTCGCCTAACTTCCGGCTCCTGACGCACCTTCTCAATAGAAGCGACTCAAGACATTTCTCCGGTATTTCCTCTGTCACTCCGTACATCTCCATCGCAGGCGACTGGGACTCCTTCTTATCCACACGATCCCAGCGATTTCGAAAGACCTATCGGAACAATGTAAATCGCATCAAGAAACTTGGCGATATTGAAGTGCAGTGCATCCGTCGAGACGATCAGAAAGTCCACCTAGCTGAGATGTTCGCTGTCGCCGAAAGGGGCTGGAAGCAGGAAGAAGGGATCGGTATGGCAAGCGCGACATCAGTCAAACGCTTCTTCGCAAGACTGACGGAGGTCGCGAGCGCTCGCAACTGGCTACTCATGTGGATTCTAAGAGTGCAAGGGGCTCCTGTCGCCACAGAATACGACCTCGTGTGGGCCGATAGGGTCTATGCACTCCGATCTGATTTTGACGAATCCTACCGTGAGGCATCTCCTGGCGCCTATTTGGAGTATCAGGTACTTCAATGGATGTTCAAAGAAAATTATCGCGCGTATTTCACGGGCCCAGGATTAAACGCCTACAAGCTTCGGTGGACAGAACAAACGCAGGAAAACAGAGTAGTGAACATCTGCAACAACAGCGCCAGGGGTCGGTATTACTGGTTGATTGAAGGCAACGTCGTTCCATTCTTTCGCGACCTGCGTGATAAAGCCATTCACTTGAGGGAAAAGTCATCTTCTGAATTTTCGACGTAAGGATCGGCATGCCCGAAATCGTCATCCGACAGCTTTGTCGGCTTGCCCTCCGCATGGGCCTGCTCCCTCTATTCCTCAGGCTCGCTTCTCGCTTTCGGGTGGACAGATATTCGTGGCACGGTCTAGTTGTCCCTTGCTTGCGACGGCAGCGGGAGTGTCAGTTCCAAATTCTCATGTACCATCGGGTTAACAATGAGGGGGATGAAATTTTCGAAGGGGTGTCGACGAAAGACTTTGCGGCACAGATGGAAGGCCTCAGTCGGTACTATACAGTTCTACCATTAGAAGAACTGGTGGGCCGAGCATTGGTTGGTGATGTGCCTGCCAATGCGGTTGCGATTACTTTTGACGACGGATACCAGGACAACTATGAACATGCCTTCCCAATTTTAAAACAATTCGGCATTCCGGGAACGATTTTTCTGAGTACTGGAGTGATCAACAGACCAGGAATCCTATGGCACGACGTGCTGTTCGATCTATTTCGGAAAACAACAGCAATGTCCATCGAGATTGATGGTCGGTCTCTGCCATTGCATTGCCGAGCCGACAAGCTGCAGGCGCTGTTCGCTGTCTTGAAGACCATCCGCAGGCTGTCGCCCGATGCACGCGACCGTCACATCTCAAACATTGCTGCATCCTTGGGTGTGTCCTTCAACGTACGCAGTGGGCCTAAAATGCTAACCTGGGAACAGATTAGAGAGATGGCAAAAGCCGGTATCACATTCGGCGCACATACCGTAAGTCATCCGATCCTCTCGCGCATGCCACTGGACAAAGCCGTTCAAGAAATCGAAACGTCGAAACGAACTATCGAGGACAAAATTGGCCAAAGGGTCCGCCTATTCGCCTACCCCAACGGAAGCCGTGAAGACTTTACGGAACCACTTAAGCGCTCACTG
>CAZZPI010000298.1:0-3837 GCA_964655865.1 uncultured Nitrospiraceae bacterium | reverse complement strand
AACCGGACATCCGGAAGGTCGTGAAGATGACGCTGACCAAGGCGGGCTACGACGTGCTGGAAGCGGAGAACGGAGAGAAGGCGATCGAGGTCATCAACTCGGGCGAGAATCGGTTGATGCTGGACGTGATCATCTGCGACATCCGTATGCCGAAGATCAACGGCGCCGAAGCGATCGCCTATTTCCAGAGGGAGTACCCGCGGGTTCCGTTGATCGTCCTGACCGGGTTCCCCGACACGGAAATGGCCAGCTCCTTCTTGCACCAGGGCGTCGTGGACTACCTCGTCAAACCGGTGGAGGGAGAAAAGCTGAAAGCCACCGTCGCCCGCGCGATGGATCAACGAGAGCTGGCACGCTTGTAATCCCCCCGCCAATCCCAAGTGTGGGGAAAGGGCCTTTGCGGCTCTTTCCCCGGGGGTGTTACCATAAACGCCTGGTCGATCCTTTGGCATCGGCTGAACTCATGGGCACGCTGCCTGCTGGGAAGGGTATGATGAAAACGTATGACGTCTAATCCCACACGCGTCGCGATCTTAGGAGCCGGCACAGGCGGCCTTGCGCTTGTCGACCTGCTTCACCAGGCCCCCGGCATCGAAATCGTCGGCATCACCGACACGAATCCCTCAGCGCCGGGACTCCAGCGGGCTCGGGAACTGAAGATCCCCGTTGTGGAGCGGGCGACGGAGCTGATTGCCAACCACGGCGTCAATCTAATCCTGGACGTCACGGGCGATCCTGCAATGGAGCGATACATTGCCCGCCACAAACGGCCGGAAGCCGAAATGATGTCGGGGCCGTCGGCCAAGGTGCTGTGGACGCTGGTGCAACAAGAAGTGAAGCTCCAAGCTGAACTGTTCGACGCGGAAAAGCTGGCCGGCATCGGGTCCTTTGCCACAGGCATCGCACACGACATCAATAACCCCCTGCAGTTGATTCTGGGATTGGCGGAGAACATTCGGGAGGAGCGGGATTTGGCTGCGATCCACCAAGAAGCCACGGAGATCATCGAGGCCGTCAAGCGCACAACCGCCATCTGCCGGGACCTCACAAGCTACGCGCGCCGGTCGGCACCCTGCGAATCCACGGAGGTTTCGTTGAACGCCAAGATGGACGACGCGCTGAAAATCGCACGCTATGCCGCCGGGCTTCAGGACATCACGGTGATCAAGAACTACGCCGAAGGGGCCATCGTCAAAGGCAATCCGGAAGAAGTGGTGCACATGTTCGTCAACCTCATCACGAACGCCGTGCACGCCATGGAGAAAGGCGGCACGTTGATTCTGCATACGCGTGTCTCACCGGAGGGAGTTGCTGCCTCTGTCTCCGATACGGGTTGCGGGATATCGCCTGATCAGAAGGAACGAATCTTCGAGCCGTTTTATACGACGAAGCCACCCGGCAAGGGGACGGGGTTAGGACTGTATAACGTACGCTCGATCGTGACGAAGATGCACGGACGCATCCGCGTGGACAGCGATGTGGGGAATGGAACGACGGTTTCGATCGAATTCCCCGCTCGGGCACCATCGTGAACCAACCGAGGATGTGATGGCCGGATCGATTCCTCGCTCGTTCGGTCCCGCGCAGTGGGGGCTGCAGAGCAAGTTGATCGTCTCCATGCTGCTCGTGGGGGTGATCCCGCTCGCCGTGGGCCTTGGCATGGCGTTCTACCAAGGCTCGCAGGAGATTCGGGAGGTCAGCGGCGAAAGCTTCAAGGCCTTGGCGACCGAGACGGCCAAGAAGCTCGATCTGCTGGTCGCCGAAGAAGTCACCCGCACCTCGCGAATCGTCAAGGACCCGCTGATCGTCCGCGCCCTGGAACAGCGGCGCGATGCGTTGCAAGCGATGACGGAAGAGGCGGCCCGCGCGGCTGCCAGCGAGCAACGCGCCAAGTGGGAAGCCCATGATCCAGCCGCCGTCAAGGCCATCACCGACAATAAGCTTGCCGCCCTCCTCCGCGAATACTATACCGGCTCCCGCGGCGACCCGGATCAACTGGTCCCTCAAGTTGTGAGATCCGCCACCAAGATGCTCTTCATCACCGACGTCCAGGGTAATCTGACGGCGGCATTGACGACGCGCCCGCTTTTCGCCCATGCCGAGCGCGCCTGGTGGAAGGGCGCCTTCAACAAAGGGATCGGCCAGGTCTATATCGAAGATCTTTACTTCGACGAGCGGGCGGAAACGTATGTGTTCAGCATCTCCCTGCCGGTCATGGACAGTCTCCATTATGAGGTGGTCGGTGTGCTCCATCGCGTGATCGACGCGAAGGAATTCTTCTCTCCGACGACCCATACCATTCGCTTCGGAAAAACCGGGCACGCGATGCTGATCGACAGTCCCGGCATCGTTATGAGTTGCCCTATTCTGCCGACCGGCGTCCGCATTTCCGACGCAGACGTGATCCCGCTCGTGACGCCCATGACGCCCGGCTGGGTGACCGCGCCCAGCGACGGCCATGGGCACCGTTCCACGTCAATCATCGGGTTCGCCCCGCTTCCTGAAACGAGTCGAGCCACCCAAGGGTCGATTGAGGAGGGTGGCTGGCACACCTTCGTCTGGCAGTCGTCGGACGAACTGTTTGCGGCCGTCAAACACTTGCTCACGTGGATGACGGTCTTCGGCCTGGTGGCCGTCGGTTTGTTGGCCACCTTAGGAGTGATGGCGGCTCGACGGATCGTCACGCCTGTCCGTCAGCTCCAGGAGGCTGCGCGGTCGATCGGGCGCGGCGAGCTCAAGGAGCCAATTACAATCCGGACCGGCGACGAGTTGGAAGAGTTGGCGGAAGAGATCAATCGGATGAACCGCCAGTTGGAAGCGGCGTTCGCCGGTCTGACCGACCAGGTGAAGTTAAAGACAGAAGAGGTCCAGTCACTGCAACAGACCACGGACCAGATTCTCGAGGCGGTACCCAGCCCGATTCTCTTGATCGACCAGAACGAACAGGTTCACTATATGAACCAGGCCTCTCGCACGGCCTTTGCCAACGCGGGCTCCGGTCAATCGCTTCCTGTGCCGCTCTTCGAGTTGCTTCCTCTTGATCCAAGCAGCCAGAGCCGGCTCCAGAAGGAGCTGAAAGCGATCGTGACCGACGGCGCGCGAACCGCCGTGGCCACACTTGACCCGGACGGCGGGGGAGCCGCCCAGGAGCCGCGTGACCCTCTGGCGCAGGTGCGACAAGAGCCCACCGACGGGCCGCGCGAACTGCACATGGGCCCATTAGTGTATCGTTACGAATGGTTCCACTTGACCGGCCGTCCGGGCGAGCGGCAACGGATCGGCCTGATCTTGCGAAATATGACGGAAGATTCTCGGTTGCAGGAACAGCTCATCCAAGCGGAGAAATCCGGGAGCATCGGTACCCTTACGGCCGGCATTGGGCACGAGTTGAACAACCCGCTGTTCGGCATCCTGGGTTTAGGCGAAGCCATTCAGGACGAAGGCGATCTCTCCCGCGCCAAGTTGCTGGCAAGAGATATCGTCGCCCATGGCCGCCGGATGGCGTCTATTATCCGTGATTTCACCGGCGTGGCTGCGCGGGAAGCCAAGGACCAGCGTACCCTCGTCGACGTCAATGAACAGGTGCGGCAGGCGCTCATGAGCGTGCTGCAAAGCTTCCCCGCGATGACGCTCAAGGTTGAACAGGATTATCGGGCCACCCGCCGGCTCGAAGCGTTGCCTGAAGAACTGCAACGAGTCTTCACCAACGTATTGACCAACGCCGTCCAAGCCATGGGACAACAAGGCTCTCTGCAGGTGAGAAGCGAAGACCAACGCGGGACCGTGTTGGTGACGATCCGCGACTCTGGTCCCGGGATCCCCAAGCAATATCTCTCA
>CAZZPI010000297.1:0-3886 GCA_964655865.1 uncultured Nitrospiraceae bacterium | reverse complement strand
GGTGGCGGGCAGCGTGAAGTTGTGATCCAGTAGATCGAGGCCGGTGCGGAGATGCCAGCCGAAGTCAGGTTCGACCAGGGGTTGGAGGGCCAGATTCAAGGCGAAAAAGAGAAGCAGACTCTCGAAGGCCGGGAACCGAACTTCTGAAGCGCGGAGTAAGGAGTGAGGAGACGTGCGTAGAAAGGACGCTTCTCGCGGCAACGCCCCACGCCTCAGGTTTCACGCGCGCCGGCGGGCGCGCGCCGCACCAGCAGGTTGCCGAGGACCAATCGGTCCACCTGCGTCCGCCGAAAGCAAGCCACGGCATCTTCCGGCGAGCAGACCATCGGTTCATTCACGTTGAAGGACGTGTTCAGCAACACGGACACTCCCGTCTGCCGGCGAAAGGCGGTGAGCAACGCATGGAATTTCGGATTTGCCTCCCGCGCCACGGTCTGGACCCGCGCGGTCCCATCCACGTGGGTCACGGCGGGAATGATCCCTTTGGCCGACGGTTTCACCGGGACGGCAAACGACATGAACGGAGACGGGGTGGGCCAGTCGAAATATTCGTGCGCCTCCTCCGCCAGCACGGAAGGGGCAAAGGGTCTGAACGATTGACGTAGCTTGACCCTGGCATTGATCAGAGCACGCATATCTTCACGGCGTGGATCGGCCAACAGGCTTCGATTGCCAAGCGCCCGCGGTCCCCACTCCATTCGCCCCTGAAACCAGAACACGAGCTTCCCCTGCGCCAGGTCCGCCGCCATCCGCTCGCATAACACGTCATCAGGCAGCTCCTCGTAAGCCAGGCCGGCTCGCGTCAACACCGCTCGGCACTCATCCCGGTCGAACTGCGGCCCGAGATACACCGACGGCATCGCGGAACGCGCGGACGAGACCCCGCGGCGGCAGCCCCACCACAAGGCGGCGCCCAACGTGGTCCCCGCATCCCCTGACGCCGGATGGACATAGACCTCCCGGAAGGGCAGCTCGCGCAACAGCCGACTATTGGCGACGCAATTGAACCCGACCCCGCCGGCGATGCAGAGTCGCTCGGCCTTGGTGATCTCTTGGAGGTATCGGCCGACATGCAGCAGCGCTTCTTCGAGGACGAGTTGCGTGCTGGCGGCGATATCGCGATGGCGCGAGGTCAAGTCTTCGTGCGGCCGCCGGGGGTGGCCGAACAGCCGAACCATGTCGCGGCTGAAGAGCCCGACCCGAGCGAGATGATAATCCAGGAGACCGGTGTTGAGCCGGAACCGTCCGTACGGCTCGAGCCGCAGTAGATGCTCTCGCATGATGCCGGCAAACGAGGGAGTGCCGTACGCGGCCAACCCCATAAACACATACTCGTCGTAGTCGGGTCGAAACCCGAGAAAGGACGTCATGGCTGCGTAGAACTGGCCGAGCGAGTGCGGAAGCGGAATTCGATCGAGGATAGAGATGCGCCCCCCCTCGGCCGACCCTAAAAGTGTTGTGTGGGCTTCCGACGCCCCGTCCACGACCAGGATAGCGGCTCGCTCGTACGGCGAAGTGAGGTAGGCGCTGGCTGCGTGGCAGAGATGATGCTCCAGGTACACAGGCCGAACGGCCCCTCGGCCTACGCAGCGGCGCAGATGGCCCGACAGCCAGGCGAGCTCCGCCCATTCGTGCATGAGCCGCTCGACGACCCGCCGACTCTTGACCCGAAAGAAATCCGCCGAACGGAGCATCGACGCGCCCGCCAACATGGCACGCCGGCCGACGACCCAATATTTCCATGGCACCGTGATGGCATCGAGCTCCCTGAGCTCGACGCCTGCCTCGCGCAGACAATAGCGAATCGCATGCACAGGGAGGCCGTTCACATGCTTGATCCGCACGAACCGCTCTTCCTCCGCGGCCGCCAGGACCTGACCGTCTCTCACGATGGCCGCAGCCGCGTCACGCAGATTGGAGAGCCCCAACACCAACATCGACGTGCTCCCGTCCGTTGCCGTCCTTCCCGGATCCCTTGGCGGACCCGTAGCATACCCAAGCACTCCATCGCCCGCAAGTTCGACGGTGGCGCTGTTGCTTTCCCTCCGGAGTTTCGGTACGGTGGGGCCGTTCGCGTCTGCGCGCGCCGTGCCACCACTCATGCCCGGTCCCGTGATGAACCACGTTGCACCGCCCACACCCACTTGGAGCACCGCGCTCGGCGGAGTCGCGTTGTGTCTTCTCGTCGCCGTGACCGGCGGATGTGATTCGCTCAAAAACCCCCTCAAGCGTCAACCCTTGCCCGATCTCGGCCCTCGGCTGCCGATCTCGGTGAAACTAGACATCGATCCATCGCTCACGTCAGCCACTTTCCAATACATCGATTCCTGCAATGGGCCGCACGAAGTGGCCTTGGGGAAAGAACTCGAAGCCGTGCTGATCGACGCGGCCGCCCAGAACTTCAACGCCGTCACGGTCGGGAAGACCCCAGCGACGACCCCGGTTGACTCAGAGATCCTCATCGGGTTGACACGGTCCGGCGTGAAATTGCAGACGGACAATATCTACGACCGCATTCCCGCCGAGCTGTCGTTGGAAGCCAACGTCGTCTTCAAGGACGCCGCTGGGTCCGTTCTCGACGAACGGACGCTCACGGTCCTGCAGCGTGAACGTCTGATCCTGGAACCCACCCAGCACCGATGTGATTTCGGCAACATGGAGGAGTTCGTGTACGACTCGTCGCTGAATCTCGCGGTGCAGTTCGTGCGCGCCGTACGCGCGCGCTACGACTTGGGGCAGCTTCCGAGTGGCCCATCCTCCATGCCCGCTCCCGGACAGGCTTCGCTCCAGTCGGGGACTCCGTCGCCGAGCCAACCGCAGGCGGCCAACCTTGGATCACCGTCGATGAGAACGAGTCAGCCGACCGCTTCCGTCGTCTCGTTCCGCACGACGATCCTCGATGAGAACAGCAACCTGGTGCTGGAAGGGGGAGAACGAGTCAGGGTCCGGATCGAGGTCGTGAACACCTCGGCGCAGCCGGTACAAGGGCTCATCGCCACCTTAACCGGTTCGCCGGATCTGCTGACCAACTTTCCCGCGACAACGCTTCCTGTCGGGACTCTGCAACCAGGCGAGTCCCGGTCGCTGGAGTTTGCGGCGACGCTGCCGCAGACTGTGCAGAGCCGGCGCGCCGACCTCCAGGTCACTCTCTCTGACGGAGCGGGCAATCCCGTGGCGTCTCCCCAGGCGCTTGCGGTCTCCGTCGGTTCGGGGGGCGTGACGGCCGACGATGTCGACGCCATTCCCGTGGCTTCCCTTGAGTTTCGCCGACCCCATACTTTCTTAGTCTCGATCGGGCTGAGCGCGTATCGCGATCAACAGATCCGAGCCAGAAAATTCGCCTCGACGGACGCGGAATTGATCGCGTCCTACTTCAAATCGCTGGGGGGAGTTCCGGCCGCCAACGTCCGACTGCTGCAGGATCGGAAGGCGTTGCGGCCGGAGATCGAGGAAACGTTCCTGGACTGGCTGCCGAGTCGCGTGACGTCCGACTCCGTCGTCATCGTGTATTTCGCGGGGCATGCCGTCGTCACGCCGACCGGCGAGACGTATCTCGTGCCGTACGAAGGAACCCTCACATCGACGGGGCGACTCTACCCGATGAAAGATTTCGAGACGACTCTCGCCCGCTTAAAGGTCCAGCAGGTGCTGTTTTTCTTCGACGGTCCGGTATCGCGCCAGGCCGGGAACGAAGCCGGGAAGCCCCCTCGATGGGAGACTCAGGCAGGATCGTTCGTCCGGTTGATCGGGACGGGCGGACTCGGGGGAGGCGTCGAATCAGACAAATTACGCCACGGCGTGTTTACCTATTACGTGCTGCGGGGACTGCGAGGAGAAGCAGACACGTCCCATGACGGAGAGGTCTCGCTCGGTGAGCTTGCCGCGT
>CAZZPI010000296.1:0-3894 GCA_964655865.1 uncultured Nitrospiraceae bacterium | reverse complement strand
GTGGGGGGAGGGAATATTCAAAGAGCTGCTGACCCACACGAAAGCCTGAAGAGCCCTCTTTTTTTATGAAGGGGGTGGAAGGGTGAGCCGCGAAGGCATGGCCGATGGTGGGGGTGAGATGTCGGAAAGCGGAGCGGGTGCCCCTGCGCCGTTCCGGTGGTCCGATAAGGCGCAGGGGCCAACAGTACGATATCGGAAGCCGAGAGTCGTCAACGCATCATCGGGCAGCCTGAGCGGCTTACCCTTCGTCACCCATCCTAAGCCACTTTCCGAGGGGATTTTTCTGTCGGAATGGGCTATACTGTCGTCGTATGATCACCAACCCCGCCATGGTAGCTGCGTTCGAGGCTGAGCAGACACGCCAGAACGCGCCGGATTACTTCCGCAATCTTCGCCTGCTGGACGCGCTGTACCACGAAGCGTGCACACTCGGCGTGTTTCCATTGAAAGATCCGTTGGACGGCATCGAGACAGACATCCGCCTGGCCCGAGCGCTGCATGTTCGAACAACTGCTTGAACGCCTTGCTCGGGCGTTCGATCGAGCCGGACTCCGATACATGATTATCGGAGGGCAGGCCGTCCTGCTCTACGGCGAACCCCGCCTCACCAAGGACATCGACATCACTCTCGGGGCGGACCTGACCCGCTTGCCGGACGTGCTGGCCCTCGTGCGCGAATTGGGGCTGCGCAGTCTTGCCGATCCGGACACGTTCACGAAGCAGACGATGGTGCTGCCGTGCCTGGAACCGGAGTCGGGCATTCGGGTGGACCTGATCTTTTCCTTCACACCCTACGAGCAGCAGGCCCTGTCACGGGCCAAGGTTGTTCGAATCGGCGGCGCGGAGGTCCGGTTCGCTTCGCTCGAAGATTTGGTGGTGCACAAGATGATCGCCGGGCGATCGCGCGACCTTGACGATATCGATGCCGTGCTTCGCAAGAATCCGGCAGCCGACCTTGCTTATATCAGGCATTGGCTCAAGGAATTCGAGGCCGTGCTCCATGAACCGCTGGTCGAACGCTTCAATCAGCGACTGCAACAGATCAAGCATTCGGAAGGATGAGCTGAGAGGCCATCCCTAAGCCACTCGGTTCGGTGCCGGTTTTCCTTCCAGCACCGCTAAAACATTCTCCACGCACATGAGACCCATGCGGATTCGCGTCTCCGTGGTTGCCGAGCCAAGATGGGGCAGCAGCACGACCTGCGTCAGTTCGCGCAGCCCTGGCGAAAGCTCCGGTTCGTTTTCGTACACATCGAGTCCCGCTCCGGCAAGCCGATGCTCTTGAAGCGCCTTGACCAGTGCCGCTTCATCCACCACCGGACCTCGCGCTGCGTTGATGAGATAGGCCGTCGGTTTCATGAGCCGCAGCGCGGTCTCGTTGATCAGATGCCTGGTCTCCGGTGCCAGGGGCACGTGGAGGCTCACGAAGTCGGAGCGCCGCAGCAGTTCGTCGAACGACACCGGGTGCCAGAACTGGTTGGAGGGCTGTGGTGGAAGTTCGCTCCGGCCCCAGTACAGGATATTCATCTCGAAGCCGGCCGCACGCCGGGCTACGGCCTGCCCAATACGCCCCATCCCGACGATGCCGAGCGTTTTGCCGGATAAATCAACGCCCAGCATCTGAGTCGGCGACCAGCCTGTCCACCGGTTCTGGCGAACCACCTGGTCACCCTCGATGACACGCCGCGCCACGGAGAGGATCAAGGCCCAGGCGATGTCGGCGGTGGCGTTGGTCAGCACGTCCGGCGTGTTCGTGACGACGATGCCGCGGGTCCTGGCTGTCTTCACGTCGATGTTGTTGTAGCCGACGGCATAGTTGGCGATGACACGAAGCGACGGCGCGGCGGCCAATATCCCGGCATCGAATCGTTCATTCAATGTGCAGATGACGGCGTGGGCCTCGCGGACGCCGGCCTGTATTTCAGCAGCAGATGGCGGATGGTCCGCCGGTGTGACGGTGAGGCTGAACTGTTTGCGGATAATGGCCATCACCGGGTCGGGGAGCGGTCGAGAGAGGTAGAGTTTCGGATGCATGATGCGTGGCATCTTAACGAATTCGCTGTGCGCGAACAATTAACCCTTCGACAGGCTCAGGGCAAGCGGTTCGGTGGACTCAGGTTTAGCCTGAGTCCGGTCGAAGGACTTGTCTTGAGCGAGTCTCGCGCGATAGAGCGAGCGGGTCGAAGGATTGACTTGCCGGAGCACCGTTTGTTAGATTGCTCCATTCATTGCGAGTTGCATAAGTACTTGAAACATCCGCGAGTATTCGTCTTTTTGTCTGTCAGGTTGCGAAGGAGCGACACACGTGAAATTCGACGATCCCGACATGCTGAGCCATAGAAAATTGCTCGTGCAGGGGCCTGCCAACGAGTGGGGCGCGGGCGAGACGACGTCCGAAGAGCAACTGCCCCCCGCCCCGGCCAATGTGAAGGCTGTGCCCGGCAACGGCAGGATCACGATCACGTGGGACCCCGTGCCGGATGCCATGTACTACAACCTCTACTTCCTGACCAACAAGGGCGTGCAGATCAAGTTTTCCGACCTGACCCGTCCCATTGCCAGCCCGGACGATTTCAAGCCGGTCATGGGCGTGAAGAAGGAGAAGGGCAACTGCATCGAGGGCGCGACCTCGCCCTACGTGCACGACGATCTGGCCAACAGTACCTGCTACTACTATGTGGTCACCGTGGTGACGCCGCAGGGCGAGAGCCCGGAGTCGGCCGAGGTGATGGCCATCCCGTCGCCCTATCTGGTTGTGCAGGTGATTGGGCAGGAGGGCGTGGACGACGGGGAGTTCAAGTCGCCCACCGGCATCGCCCTCGACAAGGACGGGCATATCTACGTGGCCGACACGGACAACCATTCCATCCAGAAATTCGACAAAGACGGCAGATTCCTTGCGCGGTGGGGCGGCGACCCCAGCTCGCAGGAGGGGCAGTTCTACTATCCCCGCGGGCTGGCCACCGGGCCGGAGGGCCACGTCTACGTCTCGGACAGCGGGAACAACCGGATCCAGAAGCTGGACCCGGACGGCAATCCGATGAAGGCCTGGGGCAAGTTTGGGTTTGCCTGGCGGGGCGCCGACATCGGCAAGTTCGATGTGCCCTGGGGCGTGGCCACGGATCGCGAAGGCAACCTGTATGTTTCGGACACCAGCAACTCGCGCATCCAGAAGTTCAAATCGGACGGCACGCCGTTGCTCAAGTGGGGCCGCGATGGGAGCTACGACGGTGCCTTTTTCTTTCCGCGCGGGGTGGCCGTGGATTTCGTCGGCAACATCTACGTGGCCGACGAGAGCAACAACCGGATTCAGAAGTTCGACCAGCGCGGCAGCTTCCTGGCCAAGTGGGGCAAGGAAGGCAGCGCCCCCGGGCAGTTCAAGTCCCCCTGGGGTGTGGCCTGCGACAAGCTGGGCAACGTGTATGTGGTGGACAGCGGCAATCACCGCATCCAGAAATTCGACGGCAGCGGCACCTTCCTCTGCCAGTGGGGCAACCGCGGTATCACCGAGGGCCAGTTGAATTTCCCCTACGGCATTGCCGTGGATGCCGAGGGCTATGTCTATGTCGTGGACAGCGGGAACAACCGCGTGCTCAAATACGCGCCGACCGAGGAGGAGCTGAACCGGCTGGCGCAGAAGCGGCCCCGGGAAACGGCCGATGCCCCGGCGCCGCGCAGCATCGTCGCCAAGGCGGGCGACACGGAAGTGACCCTGAGCTGGATGGATGTACCGGATGCGGTGTCCTACAACCTCTATTTCCACACCTCGCCGGGGGTGACGGCCGAGACAGGCACGAAAATCGAGGGCGTGTCCAGCCCCTACGTCCATGGCGGCCTGACGAACGATCAGCCGTACCATTACGTCCTGAGCGCGGTGTTCGAGGACGGGAGCGA
>CAZZPI010000295.1:2810-3897 GCA_964655865.1 uncultured Nitrospiraceae bacterium | reverse complement strand
ACGACCTTGATCAAACTGTTGGTGTAGACGTTGTAGTCGAACTCGCCGATTTTGACGTTGCCGGCCGGCAACAGCAGGCTCTGGGCGTTGACCGCAGTGACGACATCGTTCGTCGAGAGGCCCCGCGCGAGCATCCGTTCCCGATCCAGAAACACTGTGATCTGCCGGACGGTCCCGCCGAAGCTGGGGGCCACGAACACGCCGGGCACGTTGGCGAGTTGCGGCCGCACCCCGTAGTAGGCGAGGTCGCGGACTTCTTTCTCGCTCAGAGCCACCTGAGGCAGCAGGCTGCGTTGGGCGAGATCCCGCACGTCTTTTTCGCCTAGCGTCTCGCTGCTGACGGTCAGGGTCCCGATGGGTAGACTGGCTGCCCCGAACTTGATGATGATGGGCGGGAAGACGCCCTGGGGCAGATAGCGAAGGGCCGAGTAGGTAAGGCTGGTGATCTCGGCCAATCCGGCGTTCACATCGTACGACGGATGAAAATACACCTTGATGAGACTCACGCCGGAGAGGGAGCGAGACTCGATGTGTTCCACATAGGAGGCTTGCAGGTAGAGTTGCTCCAGCCGCAGGGTGATGGCCCCTTCGATCTCGGAAGGTCCCATGCCCTTGTAGAAGGTAGCGACCGCCACCACCGGCAGGTTGATCTCCGGGAAGATGTCCACAACCATGTTCTGGAAGGACACCACTCCCAGGATCACCACGATCAGGCTGATTGCCACGACTGCGTATGGATTGTTGAGAGCGGCGCGGATCATGGGTTACCGAAGGAGCGAGTAGCGAATAGCCAATAGCGAATAGTTGATCGCTCGTCCCTGCCAGCTGTTAGCTACTCGGTGCTCGCTGTTAGCTCGCCCTGCGGGATTGAGCGCTTTGACCATAAGCCATTCTCCATAGGCCATATGCTCCTGGTTGCTACACCGCCTGTACGCAGGGCAGGACAAACACATGCATAGGAATCTTGGCTCCGTGTTGCTCCTGGAGTCGCTCGTCGCGAAACGCTTTGAGCCCCTCCACCATACGCTCCGCCTGATCGTCCTGCAAGGCCGTGAGGATCATCTCGTTAACCCCGGGCCAGCTAAAT
>CAZZPI010000295.1:0-2800 GCA_964655865.1 uncultured Nitrospiraceae bacterium | reverse complement strand
AAGGCTGCTCCTGTCTCACCGGTCCCTACCACCTTGTGCAGCTCGGTAAAGGCCTTGACGCCGTGGTCATTGAGCAGAGCATGAATCTCCTCTTCCAGCGATTCACGAAACACGATCAGCAGCATCTTCACAGGGTCCTCCTCCAAATGAATGAGGCTAACAGCGGGTGGCTGACAGCGAAATGATTTGGTACCGGGGTCCCTCGGTCTAGCTTGGCTACCCTTTAACCGAGTGATTCGCTATCGGCGCCATCGGTTCCCTAACGCATGAGCACCACCCCGGACTTGCTCCAATAATAGAAGATGGAAAAGTTCGGGTACACCGCATTGATGGCGTTCTGGCCGGCCAGGGTGAACAGAACTCCGGCGGCGCACACGAAGTTCGTGTCGCCGATTCGCCATTGGACGGCCGGTTCTACTCCAATGACCGTAAAGCCGCTCTTCTGTCCCGCGTTAATCGCATGCCCGTCCAGACGCTGAGTCAGACCGTGAAACGTGACAAATTCCAGGTTGTACCCAAAACCGCGTTTGTCGTCGAGGATGTGCTCAAAGATCAAACGTGTATTGATGAGATCGCCAGGATAGGTGGTCTGCCCGAGTTCGTTCTTGAGGCCTGGTGCAGAATAGGTGTAGTAGACGCCGCCGCTCCAACGAAAAGGTTGGAGGTTCTTCCGGAACGCGATCCCAGAGGTAAAACTGATTTCGCCGAATCTGGTCGAAGGAAACCGACCGATGGGCGAAAATCCCCCAGGAGGCTTGTCTGTTCCAAACCATTTACCGGTCGGTAATGAGACCTGATTGAACCAATTGATGGTGGGCACCCAACTGTCGGGATCCTGGACGACGGGCCGATACTTGAGGATGAACGAGGAGTCGCCGAGACCCGCATCGTGATCGCTCATGCCCTGCTGCTTCGACCAGAATGCCGACACCGACGTCTGCACGACCGCTTCGAGATGGTTGGTGATGCCGTACGCGCTCTGGATAAACGGGGTCTGGAAGCTGTAGAGGTGCACCGTCTTCTTGGGGTCATGCTGAGCGTCCCAGGCAGGTTTGAGGCGGTTCCCGAAACTACTCTCGCCGATCTGGGAAAAGATCAACGGGCGAATATACCATTGGCCTTGCGGTTGGATGTCCGGGGATGAAATCAAGAGCGGGCCATGCGAAAAGGGGTTCCAGCTCCTTCGGTATTTCTTAACTTCTTCTTCGGTAGGGACCCAATGGATGTTGGATAACCATTCCAACGGATCGGCCCCTGCAGCCGAATCGAAGGTGGCGAGCACAAAGAAGGCCAGCAGAAGGATCCGCCGGTTCATGGCATTCCTCTCGGCCTGGTGCCGTCTTACGGTGTGTGTAACGAAAATCGCAAGCCATCGTATCATAAGGGTACGAAAATCTATAGAATGGGTAGCGGTATAAAATTTCTCGTCATCGGTCGGAGTCCCACCTCGCTGAGTGTGCCGCTATGAAGCTGGATCCAACTCGAGTAATGAGAGTGCGGTCGAGCAGCGAGCAGAATGCCATGGAGGAACCGTCATGACCCGCCCAAGTAGCCTGCAAGCTCTTTCTCCGCTTCACAGTCGCGCGACGACCTACGGTTTGCTCGTTCTCGGCCCCGTTCTCTTTACGGCCTGTGCCGAGATGGGGCCAAGCTCCCCTCTCGGCCCGGATGTTGTGAGCATTGCGGCTGGCGAGCGCCATACATGTGTCTTGACCTCTGCGGGCGCAGTGAAGTGTTGGGGATTCAACCACGACGGCCAGTTGGGCGATGGAAGAGATTCCGATCGAAGCGTTCCGGTGGATGTCACCGGGTTGACAAGCGGAGCGAAGGCCATCGTCGCCGGCTGGCGCCACACCTGCGCCCTCACCTCTGGGGGAGGTGCCAAGTGTTGGGGGAACAACCACGATGGTCAGCTCGGGGACGGAACGGAAGTTGACCGAAGGACGCCGCAAGACGTGGTGGGCTTACTCACCCAAGTGACCGCCATCGCCGCGGGAGAACGACACACTTGCGCGCTCACCACGACAGGGGGGGTGAAGTGTTGGGGGAACAACCATGATGGGGAGCTTGGTGACGGAACAAGGAAAGATAAGATCACCCCGGTCGATGTGACGGGGTTGACGACTGGAGTGACCGCGATCGCGGCAGGATGGCGGCATACCTGCGCCCTTACAACCACGGGAGGCGTGAAGTGTTGGGGAAACAACCACGACGGACAACTCGGTAATGGGACAGATACCGATAGCCCAGTGCCGGTCGATGTCCTTGGGCTGACGAGCGGTGTGACTGGAATCGCCGCGCGTTGGCGGCACACCTGCGCGCTTACCAGTGCAGGTAGGGTCAAGTGTTGGGGGGGCAATCACCATGGAGAAATCGGCGATGGCACCAAAACCGACAGAAGTGCCCCGGTGGACGTCGTGGGGTTGACCAGCGGAGTGAAGGTAATTGCCAGCGGGTGGCGACATATCTGCGCCCTCTTGACCGACGGTGGCGTAAAATGCTGGGGAAGTAATCATGAAGGGCAACTGGGAGATGGAACAGGAGTCGATCGGAGAACCCCGGTGGATGTCGTAACAGTTCCAGGCGGGGTTACCGCAATTGCAGCAGGAGGACAGCATACCTGCGCGTTGGCGAAGGGCAGGATCACTTGTTGGGGAGAAAACGAAGACGGTCAGCTCGGAGACGGCACCTTCAAAAGCACGCTCGCTGTAAAGGCGGAAGCCGGTGACTAACCTGAGATTATGAGGAGGCCTCAGTCGGTGTTAGGTCAGCCAGACGGCCTGGGATAGTCTTCTCATTT
>CAZZPI010000294.1:0-3901 GCA_964655865.1 uncultured Nitrospiraceae bacterium | reverse complement strand
GAGCTTGCGGGCGATGTCGTGCGTGATGCCGTCACCGAGATGCTCCACTTCCTTGATCCGTTTGGCTTTCTCCGCGGGGTTGGTGAAATCCTCCATGAAATCCTTGAGGAGTCGGCTGCCCTCGATCATATTGTGGGCGGCTTGCTTGAACAGTTCGAAGAAGGCTTCTTCGCGGGGAATCAATCCGAACATCAGACGGCCTCCCAAGACACGGACGGTTTCCTCTTCTCCTAACAGCAGTCTGTTACAGCCGTGTTAACGCGCGATTGAAGACTTCCTGACGTACGCATGCGAAGACTCTTCGATGGAACCCGATCACCATCGGACGAGCGCCGCGCCCCAGGTGAAGCCGCCGCCGAATGCAGCCAGCAGGCAAAGGTCGCCTTTCCCCACGGAGCCGGCCCTCACCGCAACGTCGAGGGCGATCGGCACGGAGGCCGACGAGGTGTTCCCGAATCCTTCGATCACCGACGTCATCTTCGCCACGGGAATCGCGAGCCTTCTCCGCAGTTGCTCAAGGATCCGCCCATTCGCTTGGTGACACACCACCTGCGCGATGTCGGTGAACGTCACGCCGAACTCCTTGAGCATGTCTCGTATCGCTCGCTCGGCGCGCCGCACGGCGAGACGGAAGAGCGGTCCCCCCTGCATGGCCAGATGGTGTTCCCGGGCTCCGAGGGTTTCCGCGCTGGTCGGTTTTCTGGATCCTCCCGCCGCCATCCGGATCAAGTGATGTCGCGACCCATCCGACGCCAAACGGACAGCCAGAATCCCGGGAGCGGTCGGTCGAGGGTCTTGTTCACACCCCAGCAGCACGGCTCCGGCACCATCGCCGAAGAGAATCGCCGTGGCGTCATCGGTCGGATCGAGAAATCGGGACTTCACTTCGGCCGCGACGATGAGACAGGTCTTGGCCTGTCCGCTGCGGACCAATGCGTCTCCCATCGACAGCGCATACAGAAAGCCCGAACAGGAAGCCGACACGTCGAAGGCGGCGACCGGCCCTAAACCCAGCCGGCGCTGGAGGTAACAAGCGGTGGAGGGAAGCGGCGTATCCGGAGAGGTAGTGGACACGATCACCGCATCCACCGCGCCCGCCGGCACACCTGCGGCCTCGAGCGCGGCATTAGCCGCATGCCCTGCGAGGTCGGAGCTCGCTTGATCGGAGGCCGCCCATCGCCGCCGCTCGATCCCCGTCACTCGGGAAACGGCCTCGGGCGATAACCCACAGCCTCTTCCGACCGTTTCGTTCAAAATGATCCGCTCAGGCAGGTAGGACCCTGTCCCGAGGATTCGACTGCGCCGCATCTTCTGCTTCCCATCTCAACTCGCGGACCTGGTCGCAGCTCAAGACTCGCCGGGATTATAGGTACCCCGTCGTAAGTGGTCAACAAGGATCGGTTCGTTGCTTTTGGGTGGGGTCTCTGCTAAACATACGACATGCGTAGGACGCGCGAACCGACGCAACGCTACCTCGTTCCACGGGCCCCGGCCGTGGCGTCCCTGCTTGGGTTGTTGGGTCTATGGCTACTCGCATTCCCGGGCTGTTCCAGTACCTCAAAGGCGGCGAACGCCGGCACCAAAGTCGTGACAAAGACCGATGAGCAAATTTTCATCGGAGATACCATCGAGAAGAACTTCGATCCGAATGTCATCCTCAAGCGAGGAGAAGCCTTTTTCGAAAAAGAAGAGTACCCGGAAGCGATCGTGGAGTACCAACATTTTCTCGATCTCCATCGCTCTCACATGCTCGCGCCCTACGCGCAGTTTCGGCAAGGGGAAGCGCACATGAAGATGGCCCGGACGATCGACCGCGACCCGGAACCGATCCATAAAGCGATCGCCGCCTTCGAGAAGCTGAGGAGAGACTACCCCGGCAGCCGCTACGAGGCATCCGCACTCGAGAAAATGCAGGAATGTCACGATTGGCTGGCGCAGGCCCATCTGTTCGTCGGCCAGTTTTACTATCGTCGAGGCTCCTACCTGGCGGCTGCCCACCGGTTCGAGCTCATCATGCAGCAATATCCGGACAAGAAGGTGGCCCCGGAGGCGCTCTACTACCTGGCGAAAAGCTACGAAGACCTTGGAGCGAAGGATTGGGCCGACGAGAAGCGCATCTTATTGGCCGAACAGTATCCAGCGAGCGAGCTCGCATCCGAGGGGCGAAAGCTCCTCGCCAAGTTGGGCGACCAACGACCTGTGGTGGCGCAAACCAAACGGGACGAGCGCGCGGCTGAAAACCCGGCCCGTGCGGAGGAAGCGGCGCGCATGAGTGCCGCTTCGACGGTCCTTTCCAACGGCCTCTCCGCCCTTCAATCGAACGATCGATCGACCGCCCTGGCAAACGGTCACTCTGGACTCCAGCCGAATGGCCACTCCAACGGCCACACCCCAGGGATGCGAGTTCCCACGTCCGCATCCGGCCTGACTTCCTCCTACATTTCTTGCCGCATCGGCGCTTGGTGTTGACTAAAGCTGACAGCAAACAGCGGATAGCTAAGACCTCGCTCTGATCCCGACTCAGGCTATTCGCAATCGGCTACTCGTTCTATTCAACGGAGCGGTGAGGCTTCCTGGAGCAGCTCTTTCAAGGAGGACTTGACCATGCCTTTGGCGCGCGCGAAGAAGCTTTGGTAGGTCTCGCGCCCACGGAGGACGTCGTAGTAAAGCCTGATGATGTCTTGATAGCGGTGCATAAGGCGGTGGCAGAGTCGCGGGAACGAATACACGATGCGCGCCATGCGGGACGCTACCCGGAACTCTTCGTAGATCTCACGTCTGACGGCCCCTTCATAGTCGGCCAGCAATCGTTGTCGATCGTGGACCTGGTTCAGAATGGAGTCTGCAGCCAATTGCCCGGATCTCACCGCGTAATAGATGCCTTCGCCGAACAAGGGATCGACCAGGTGGCCCGCGTCTCCGACGAGCAATGCGCGCCCGCTCACCAACCCTCCCGGAGTCCTGTACTCTCTGGCGACGCTTTGCCCGCTGAAGAGAGGCAGCGGGTGGCCGGTCGGCCTGGGCACCTGCCAGGGAGCCAATCCTTTTTCGTCTCGCACGAATCGGTCGAAGATTTTTTTGAGGCTCGCGATTCTCCCGCGAAACTCCGCCACGCCGATCGAAAGACGTTCTTGCTTGGGGAAAATCCAGGCATACCCTTTGGAGGTCGCCCCGAGATCGATCAACACCTTGCCGATCCCAGGATAATGAGGCGCCTGCCCGATCGCAATCTCACTCTCCAGAGTCGGCATCCGACGCGTTCGGCGCCCCGGGAACAATTGTTGAGCCACCACGCTGTTCGCTCCATCCGCACCGATCAAAGCCTTGGCTCGGTACCGGCCCCGGTCGGTGATCACTTCGATGACCTCGGGCAGCTGCCGATAGGACATCGCCTGTTCGTCTTCGTGGACCTCGGTCCCTGCACGTCTTGCTTTCTGGACGAGAAAGTGATCGAAGCGGTCGCGCATCACCATGTACGCGATCGGGCTCGAAGAATCGATGAGAAAGGGATCTCCACCACGGTAGGAAAACTGGACACCGTACACGGTGTGCTCGACAACGGCCTTGTAATCGTTGTCCAGAATGCGGTCGATTCGAGCGGACAAACCACCCCCGCAGACCTTATAGCGCGGATGTGTGGCCTTGTCGAGCGCGAGCACAGACAAGCCGGCTCGACTCAATTGGTAGGCGGCGGTGGCGCCGGCAGGCCCCATGCCGACGACCACTACATCGTACGACTTCACCTCAGGAAGCGTGGGCATGGAGAGTTGTTCTGAGTTCTGAGTTCTGAGTTCTGAGTTGAAGCCCTGGAGATAGAGTTGAGAGAGTCAGGTCTTCCCAACTCAAGACTCAGCACTCAGAACTGAAAACTGGGCAGTAACCGGGCGCCTCGCCCGGTTAC
>CAZZPI010000293.1:0-3919 GCA_964655865.1 uncultured Nitrospiraceae bacterium | reverse complement strand
TGTCGGCATCGAAGCCGCGCAGGAAATATTGATCGGCCTTGCCGGCGCCTCCCGAATGCTCCACAGTGATGAAGCCTGGGATTAAACGTAGCACTTGAGCCGGCCGCCCTTGCGGCTGCAACAGGTACTCCTTGTCAGGGATGAACAACTGGGAAGAGGCCGCTACCGGCCTTTCGCCCACTACGGAGATTTCCCGCACCTCCAGGACAGGAGCATCGGGATCGTGTGCCTGAACCGTTTCGGTTACGAATTCGAGCCCCACAGACAACCATGCTGCGAGCAACTGGAGCCCGACCGATCTTGTCCGCATCGCGCACACCTCCTTCGTTTTTCGAACAGGCGCCGCATGTGGGCGAGCGGACGGCCCACAAGCGTCAGACCTACTGCAACGGCAGCGGCACAGACCCTCGTGGTCCGGCTGTGAGGAAATAAAGCGAACGGCTTCGCTCAGGATGGCGGGCTGACCAGGAGCAGTAAGCGCAGACGCTGCAGCGTCTGTGCGATGAGACCTTCCAGAGTGCGTCCTTCTGACCCTACGATTTCCACTTCGGCGCGATTGACGGGCAGCAAGACCTTGCGCGCTCGTGCATCCAGAATGGCTCGAGCGATGACGGGCGTGATCTCCCCAAGCATGGTCCCCGGCAGAATCACGTTCAATGAGCCGACGATCACGTCCGCCGTTTGCACAGTCTGTGCGATCGTTCCGGCACCCACGCCGACCCTGGTAGCCCCTGCTCGCTTCATGGCCAAGGCCGCCGCCTGGTTGGTTCCAAGCCCGACGATGTCATGGGCCGGACTGATTGTCTCCCGTATGCCGGTCACCAGCTTCGAACCCAATCCCCCGCCTCGACCGTCGACGACGCAGACACGCATGGATCAGCTCAACCTCTTACCGGTCGTCGTCATGGTGAGCTTCCCGTGCTTGACACCCTTGATGCTGACCAACGCATCCGACACGGAACGAATTTCCGAGCCCTTGCCTTTCACGACCAACACCTCCAGGCAGTGATCGTGATCAAGATGCACGTGCATCCCGGCGAGTATATGTCCCTGAAAGTCGTGTTGGATCTGCGTGAGCTTCTGCGTGAGATCGCGCACATGGTGATCGTACACAAATGTGATCGTGCCGACCGTCTCCCGATCATCGCTCCACTCCTGACCGACCAGCGTGTCTCGGATCATATCGCGGAGAGCTTCGGATCGATTCGTGTAGCGGCGGCGCTCGATGTGCCGATCGAACTCCCGCAACAACTGCTGATCCAGGGACATGCCGAATCGCACCAACTTGGTCACGGATCAATCTCCCGAGTTAGTAGCACGAGTTACGGATTCATAGCACAAAGTCCACACAAGTGCAACCGTAACTAGCGGCGGTCCGAGCCCATATCGCCCCTGTTTGCGTGGAGAACGTCTCGCGATTATGAGGAGTGGTCGAGTGCGTCTTTCAAGAACAGGAGAATGACCGGAGTCGGAGAGTGGCTAGGACGTCGTCAGGCGGCACGTTCATGAGATCGAGCGGTAACCTGCACGGTCTCGCCGGTCGTGTGAAACCGGTCGAGGGCATGGTCCAACGTCTCGATCCGCTTTCGGAGGGCTTCGAGGCTCCCGTTCGTCCGTTTATCGGACCCGCGGCCGGCGGCCTGCTCCAGCTCACGCAGCGTTCCCTTGATCTCGCTGCTGACGGATTGGATTTCACTCAGCCGGGCCTTGATCCATTCGATCATCTCACCGAAGGCCTCCGCTTCACGTTGCAGGAAATCGTTCTTTCTGATGGTGGTCCTGATGGTCAAGTCCCCCCTGCTGATGGCCTTGAAGATCGTTCTGAACCGATACAAGGGACCGGCAATCCGATGCGAGAAGAGCACCGAGTGCAACGTCAGCAGCAGCAGGGCCACGAGCAGCGGAGTCCAGATTCTGTTGTGCAGGACGAGAAATTGCTTCGCAATTTCGTCGATCTGTGAGGGCGATAGGCTAACATCCTCGAGGCTGGTGCCGAGCGGCCAAAACAGCATGGCCGCAAAGGCCAAGAGAACGACGAGGTGATAGATGAAACTGACGCCGACGAATCGATACTGGAAGGTATCGCTGATCAGATAACGTCGTCGCCTTATCATTGCTGGATACCTCGCCTCAGTGAGTCATGAGTAAGTCATGGGAGCCGGAGGCCGTGGCCTTCCTGGCCAGCCTTTGATATGGGAGAGTATGCTCCGATTCGTCCGAAACACAATTGATATTGCGATTCTGGCGGGCGACGAATCGTCCCTTCCGTCCACGCGGAGACAGACGATCGCCGAGAGGCTCAACCGGTAGGTAGCCTCCTCCGGACGGAGCCCAGGCCCTATTCGCCTTGAATAGGAATATAGAGAACGGATCCCTGGCGGTTCACTAGAAGCAAAGTCAGGTCGTGTGGCCTAATCGCATCGGCCATTCGCTGGAAAGCGCCGAGGTTGGGGACCGGTTGCCGATTTACTTCGAGGAGCACATCCCCCGGTTGCAAACCCGCCGCCTCCGCCGGACTCCCCTCTTCGAGGTCCGTGACCACGACGCCCGCATTCACACTGAGATCCATCTGTTTGGCGAGCATCGGCGTTACGTCGTCAAACACAACACCCGTCAACGGATGCATGGCCTCCGCCGTGGTCGACGATTGAGCCTTGCGTGTGCGTTCATGCGGCGCTTCTTGAACAATCAGCTCCGCCTGGACCGGCTTCCCGTCACGCACAAGGTCGAGCCGGTGGCGGCTCCCGATGGCGGCGGCCGCCACGAGATTTCTGAGATGGCCGCTGTCCAACACATCCCGCCCGTCGAAGCGGACGACGACATCCCCCCGTCGCAATCCCGCTCGCTCGGCAGGCCCCTTGGCCTGAAGGTCCGTCACGACGGCGCCTTTCACGTCGGGTAGGCGAAAGATCTTTCCAAGCAGGGGCGTGACGTCCTGCGTGGAGGCCCCCAAGAAACCTCGAACGACCCGACCGGTCTTGAGCAAGCTCTGCATGGCGGCATGGGCCATATTGCTGGGGATGGCAAACCCGACACCGATGCTCCCTCCGGTCGGACTGGCGATCGCTGTGTTGATGCCGACCAACTCGCCGGTGATATTGACCAGCGCGCCGCCTGAATTGCCGGGATTGATCGGCGCGTCAGTTTGAATAAAATCCTCGAAATCGGCCACGCCCACGTCGGCCCGACCGACCGCGCTCACAATCCCGAAAGTCACCGTGCGGCTCAATCCCAGCGGATTGCCGATCGCGAGGACAAAATCACCCACGGCAAGCGTGCTCGAGTTGCCCCATGACACAGTCGGCAGGTTGGTTGCGTTGATCTTCACCACGGCCACATCGGTCTTGGGATCCGTGGCCACCACCTTCCCTTTGAATTGCCGCCGGTCGGCAAGGATCACCTCCACGTCGACAGCATCTGCCACCACGTGGTTGTTCGTGATGATGTAGCCGTCGGATGAGACGATCACCCCGGACCCCTGTCCGTACTGGCGCCTCGCCGGCGGCTCCTTAAAGAGCCCGAACGGCAATCCCTCATCGCTGAAAGCCGGCTCCTTGACCATGACCGTTGAGGCAATGCTGACTACGGCCGGGATGACTTTGGCCGCCGTGGCCTTGATCTGGGCTTGTAGATCTCCGCCCGAGACGACCGGGATCAGACGTCCCGCCGCGTAGGATGCGGGCGTGAATGCGAGGATAGCCGTGAGGATGATGCTCGCCTGGATGAGGACCGCGTGTTCGAGCCGGTCCCTGAAACGTGGAATCTTGGCCTGTTCTGCTCTTCGAGACACCGGAACCTCTCGGGGGTCGTCAGTACGGTGGGATTACAGCGTCGCTCGCCGAAGCCTGAGTGCGTTGCTGATCACAGACACGGAGCTGAAGGTCATGGCCGCGCTCGCAATCATGGGGTTGAGCAGCCA
>CAZZPI010000292.1:602-3935 GCA_964655865.1 uncultured Nitrospiraceae bacterium | reverse complement strand
TTCGCCAACTTGCCCACGCTCCGCCGCACTTCAATATTGGTACCTTGCTGGACTGCGACGCCGGCGGAGTCGTAACCCCGATATTCCAACTTCTGCAACCCATTCAGAAGAATGGGCACCGCTTCCTTATCGCCGACATACCCGACGATTCCGCACATCGTTATCTCTTGCTCCGTTTGCTCATCTTCACGCCTTTTGAGGCGAGAGGCATGGGGCGTGAGGTCGGTGACGGCCCGGCGCCCGCTTGTCCGGCGCCGCTCGCCGCATGTCGTTCAGGTTCCGACATGGCCCTGCGTCTGGCCGCCCAGCCCGGCTTGTTGATTTGCTCCACCCTCCCGATAGCCAGGGCATCAGGCGGGACATCTCGCGTAACGGTGGTACCGGCGGCGATCAACGTACCGGCGCCGATTTTCACCGGAGCGACCAATTGGGTGTCGCTACCGATGAAGACATCGTCGCCGATGACGGTCTGGTGTTTTTTCTGACCGTCATAATTGCACGTGATCGTGCCCGCGCCGATGTTCACATTTTTCCCGATCACGGCATCGCCGAGATAGCTGAGATGGTTGGCCTTGGAGCCTTCGCCCAATTCCGCTTTCTTCATTTCCACGAAGTTGCCGACCTTGGCCTTTCGCCTCACGACGACTCCTGGTCGCAAATGGGCGAAGGGACCGATCGCCGTCTGGTCCTCCATCGTCGATTCCCGGAGCACACAATGGTCCATGACCTCGACATGATCGCCGATCTGACAATCGGCGATCCTCGTATTGGCGCGAATCACGCAGTGGCGACCGATGTTCGTGGTGCCTTCCAGCGCCACGTTCGGGTAGAGGACGGTGTCCCGACCGATCGTGACCGTCGCGTCGATCCACGTGGACGACGGCGCGATGATCGTGACGCCATCTTCCATCCACCGTCGGCGGGTCCGCTCCTGGATCCCCTGCTCCGCCTCAGCCAATTGGACGCGAGAATTGATGCCTAACCCCTCCGCCGAATCGCGCAGCGTCGCCACGGCGATGGGCAGCCCTCGGTCGGCCGCCATCCCGACGATATCCGTGAGATAGAACTCTCCCTGGGCATTCTGAGGCTTGACACGGTCAAGCGCCTCGAACAGGAACGTTCCGTCCACGACATACGTGCCGACGTTGACCTCATGGATCCGGCGTTCAGCAGGCGAGGCGTCCTTGTCTTCGACGATACGGTCCACGAGACCCCCGGGGGTCTCCGCACTCCCACCGGATTGAGGAGATACGCGTACGATTCTTCCATAGCCGGTCGGATCGGCGAGCACGGCGGACAGCAAGGTGACGGTCGCGCCCTTCGTCCGATGCGTTTCGAGCAACATGCGGACAGTACCCTCCGTGAGCAACGGGGTGTCGCCGTTGAGAATGAGATAGTGCGACGCCGCCTGCTTCCCACGCCCCTGGAAGACGGGCCGCGCTTGCAACACCGCGTGACCGGTGCCCAACTGCCCCGGCTGCTCGACGACCGTAAGCCTCGGTCCTCGTGCAGGAACCGGTCGGCTCTCCAGCACCTTGCACACGGCGTCGGCCTGGTGTCCGACCACCACCACAATCCCGTGAGCGGCCAGACCTTCCGCCAGATCGACCACGTAATGAATCATCGGCCGCCCGGCCACGTTGTGGAGCACTTTAGCGAGGTCGGACTTCATGCGCTTGCCCAATCCGGCAGCCATGATGATGGCGCCGAGTCCCTCGACAAGAGACGGTGCGGGCGGCTGATCGGGGAGATCCTTCATGACAAACTGAACTCGTTCAATCTTTAGACGGTCAACCAAACCGAATCACGCTTAGGCAATCGGCACCCCGGTTTCGGGCTGTCGAACTTGAGACCACTTGGTGGCGGAGGAGCTCGCTTGGCCGATGGGCATCGAGGGGGAATAAAGCCCGCCCGATACAATGAGCTTCATCGCCTCCTCCACGCTGATATCGACCGGAATGACTTCGCGCTCGGGAACCAGCAGAAAGTAGCCGGACGTGGGATTCGGCGAGGTCGGGACATACACGTGCACCAGGGGATCCGGCGAGAGGTCCTGGGCCTCTTCTTTCGTAACACCGGTCACGAAGGCGAAACAATAATGGCCGTTCTTCGGGAACTGGATCAGGACCACACGGATGTATTTCCCCTTGTCGTTGACCGACAGAATATCCATCATGGACTTCAGCGTCGAGTAGATGCCGCGTACGACCGGTACGCGGTTCAGCCAGTCCTCCCACAAGGCGACCACCCGTCGCCCGATGAAGTTCGCACCAAAAACACCGGCCAGAAAAATCAGCAGGACCAAGGCGATGATTCCCAGGCCGGGTATGTACGACTCAGGCATCACTGTCTTCGCCAGCATGTCACCGAGAATGCCGTCGACAGCCAAGAAAAGAGTCTTCAAAACAAGGACCGTGCCCCAAATCGGGGTGATCACCAAGAGACCGGTCAAAAAATATCGTTTTAACGAGGCCTTCAGCATGGCAGTCTAGGCTCGAAGGGGCGTGGCTCATGATACAGAGATTCGAGAGACGGTCGCAAGCCTTTTCTTGCTATTTTCAATAACTTGGACTACGATGCCGCCGCGCTTTTCCGACCGGAAGTTTGCTTATCTTGAAACCGCAGAGGCCACGCCACAAGGGCGTCTTTATTACACTCGAAGGGATTGAAGGCAGCGGGAAATCGACCCAGGGACAACGACTTGCCGAACGCCTCCAGGCCGCTGGGCTCGAAGTCATCCGAACGCGCGAGCCCGGAGGCACAGCGCTGGCGGAAGACATCAGGCGGATCCTTCTCAACGTGGAAGGGGAAAGACTCCTGGCGGTTGCCGAAGCCCTCCTCATTTTCGCGGCTCGATCCCAGCACGTCAACCACGTCATTCTTCCCGGACTCCGGCGCGGCGCGCTCGTCTTGTGTGACCGCTTTGCAGACTCTACGCTCGCCTATCAGGGATTCGGCCGAGGCTTATCCGTGCCGCAACTGCGGCAGCTCAACCGCATGGCGACGCAGGGGCTCGTGCCCGACCTTACGCTGCTGTTCGACCTGCCGGTACGCGAAGGGTTGGCACGCCGGTGGCGGGTGCTAGAAGGCCAGAACCGTCTGGATCGAGAATCCCAACGGTTTCATCAACGGGTGCGGCGGGGGTTTCTCACATTGGCCAAGGATGAGCCCCGGAGATTCCGTCGCATCGATGCGAGCCGAGCACCCGACCAGGTCGCCAACCAAGTGCTCAGCGAGGTGGAGCAATGTTTGAAGCGATTGCGGGTGCGTCCCGTCGCTGCATGGACGGCTCGCACCCGGCCGGAGTAGAGTGGAGTCGCCATGCCGTTTAGC
>CAZZPI010000292.1:0-592 GCA_964655865.1 uncultured Nitrospiraceae bacterium | reverse complement strand
AACGGCCCAAAGCCATCCTCTGTGCGGCGCTGAAATCCAGCCGACTGGCTCATGCCTATCTCTTTTATGGGGAAGACCGGATCGGCAAGCGCTTGACTGCAATTCGTCTCGCGCAGGCCATTCATTGCGAACGACCGCCCGCCAGTGAAGAAACCGACTCCTGCGGGGACTGCCGTGCCTGCCGGCAGGTTGCGCAAGCCACGCACCCGGATTTTCTGGTCATCGCGCCCGATGCCGAGCAGGCGACGCCGCAAATCAAGATCGAACAGATCAGAGACCTCGAAAGCCAAGTCATCTATCGCCCCCTGATCGGCAGCAAGAAAGTCTGCATCCTCGACGAGGCGGACCGTCTGACCATCGGCGCCGCCAATGCCCTCCTGAAAACCCTGGAAGAGCCGCCCTCGCACAGCTTGTTTCTTCTGATCTCGAGCCGACCGATGGCGCTTCCCGGCACGATCCGTTCACGTTGTCAGAGCGTGCGCTTTGCGGCGCCTCGACTGGGTGATGTGGAGGCCGAGCTGAGACGCCGGTCTCGTCTCAGCGTGGCAGAGGCCCGCATGGTGGCCATCAGTTGCGGTGGCCGTATCGGGGA
>CAZZPI010000291.1:2301-3939 GCA_964655865.1 uncultured Nitrospiraceae bacterium | reverse complement strand
CCACAGGAAGAAGAAACCTCGTCCAAGCCAGAAACGCAAGGCCCCGCGCCTGCCGTAACTCACTCAATCCCATCAGAACCACCGCCACGCCCGCCACGTGATGATTGAATTCGGAATATGCCACCCCCTGTGGCGACCCTTCCCACTGGCCAGGGCCGGCGGCAGTGTCGTGGTGATCGCCGTGACTTGCATCGTGCTCCATAGTCACCTGTTGCGCCCCCGCGCCGTCACCGTGGAACAACCCTAGCGCGACCACCGCCAGGACCGCCGCTCCCAGAGATGCTCTCCTACAAATGCGATAAGCCTTCACGCTCCCGCCTATATGATCAAAAGGCCTATCCGGCACACCGGATAGGCCTTCATCTTACATTCGGTCGAGCGGTGCTCGACACGGGAGAGGGCCCGAACCAACTCCCCTCCCGCTTGTTCTTGGCGCGACAGAAGCCGCCGCTTCCTGCACCACGGGGCCATGGCGCGCCAGCCGTTTCCGAGAGCCATGAAGCTCTTGGCCCGTGAAGCGGGGTCGCTACGCGACGAGAGTCATCTTCCCCTCGCCTCTTGCCCCTCACCTGCACTTACATGAACTTCATGAACTTTTCCTTGGCTTCGTCCATCACCTGCGCCGTAATGGTTTGGACGCCGCGCTCTTTGGCCAGTCGTTCGATTTCCCGGCGGGCCATCGGACGAATGAAGTCGGGGATGTTGTCCAAACGGCGCTCCGCCTCCTGCGACCAGGTGATTCCGTTGGCGGATTCGTTCTTGGAGTCATCCATGACTTGCAAGGTAATCGTCTTGTAGCCGTGCTTGCGTGCATAGGCTTCCACGCTGCTTTGGACCATTGGTTTGACGAACGACGGCAAGCGCTCGATCCTCTCCTTCGCATCGGGAGACCATGGAAATTCCGATGTGACCGTCGCGCCGCCTGCCTCCTTCGCGCCGGAGGTCAGGCCCATTTGGGCGACCATGGCCGAGAACGGACAACCGCCGCTCGTCTTCTCACCCGCCTTGGCAGCGGGCGCGGACGCTGGGGCCGTCGACGACTGACCGGCCTGGAGTTTCTCGTTCAGATAGGCCGCCATCTGGCCGGCGCCGGCTTGGGCTTCATCCTTCAATGTGCCCCGCGTCATCTCGAACGGCTCGGCTGGCTGCGCGCGTCCGCCCAACGTCACGCCGAGCGAGCTGACCATCTGCGTCTCTCCGGGGTTGGTCACCATCGAAAATTTCGCGCCGCAGGAGGGGCACCCGAAGAACACCCCCAAGGATCCTTCCGCGGGCTTTTCGACCTTCTCGAAGCTCATGTAGGTTTCGCAATTGAGGCAAACAAATTTCATATCGTACCCCCGGGCAATAGTCGCGGGGCTATGGGCAATGGGACACCCCAAAACCTGCGGTTTCTTGCCTATAGCCTATCGGCCATCGCCTCACAACCTGTGTCTACAACTTATTAGCCAACACTTTCTTGTAGTCCACTAACGTTCTGATTCGGCCGGCGATCTCGTGGTATCGCTGGATCGTCGGATATGTCGCGTCGAGAAGCGGTATTCCCTTGTCGAAGGTCCGCGCCAGTTTCCGGTCGAAGGGAATGCGCCCAAGGAGCGGGAGATCAAGCGCCTCGCACATCGCCTCGGTATTGCCCTC
>CAZZPI010000291.1:0-2291 GCA_964655865.1 uncultured Nitrospiraceae bacterium | reverse complement strand
CCTCGAACAACTCGTGCTCGGCCCCACAGTCGGGGCAACGATATTGGCTCATGTTCTCCACGATACCCAGCACGCGGATTCCCATATCGCGGGCATAGGTCACGGACTTCTGAACGACGTCGGAGGCCACTTCGGAGGGCGTCGTCACCATGATGGCCCCGGCCAGGTCCGGTATGAATCCCGCGATCACAGGAGGCTTGTCCGCTGCAGCTCCCGGCGGAAGATCGGCCAGCAAGTAGTCCAACTCACCCCAGGTCACGTCGGCGAGAAATTCACGGATGACGTTCATTTCCATAACGCCGAGCCAGACCGGACTCAAGTCCATGGGACCCTTCCATCGAACCGGCGAGGCCCGATCAAGGAAGAAATCCATGGACGCGACTTTGACCCCCAGCGGCCCGACAGGAGGGTTGCCCCCCTCCGGCGTCATCGTGAGAGACTGGCCATGCAGTCCCAACATCCTCGGCACGCAAGGACCGTTGAGGTCCACATCCAGCAACCCCACTTTGGCTCCCTGGCGAGCGAACGCAAGCGCCAGGTTGACCGTCGTCATACTCTTGCCGACACCACCCTTGCCGCTCATCACGACCAGCTTATGCTTGATGCCGGCCATGCGAGCTTGAACCTGGCGCGTCTGCTCAGTGATCTGCTGCACGACTTTTGCGTCGTCCGTATATTGGAGCTTGCTCAAAATCGATTTCAAATCCTTACCGGTCGACATGAAACCGCCTCAAGTCTTCAGGAAAAATAGAAGGTTAACCGTAACATAGCAATTTCCAGCGAGTCAAACCAAGGAGCGTCCATTCGTCTTAAATGGAATATTGAGCCGACGGTCTCGCGGCGACAACTTGCGCCAGGATACCCCGCCGCTTCAGTTCTTCTATAATGCGTTGCGTGACCTCGTCGAAATTCTGCGGCCCGGCGAACTGCAGATCAGCCTGTGGAGCGGAAGGTTCCTCAACCTTGCTCATATGGATGGTCACGACCGGAGCAGGATGGACCAACGTTCGAATGTCTTCCACCGCTTGCTGGTAGGCTGCGCCGAAGGGATTTGTCGTGGACACGACCAGGAGCCCGGTGTCGATCAACAGCCGGGCCACCTCACCGTACCGACGGGCCATCTCGGAGGTCTGCGACTTTTCCTGCTCCGACATGTCCGCATCCAGGCCGCGGCGTAGGTTTTCGCCATCCAGCAAGTAGGCGTGCCGCCCCTCGGCGACCATCCTCGCTTCAAGTTTACGAGCTAAGAAGGATTTGCCGGTGTGACGACCGCCGGTGATGAGGATCAGCCCCGCTCGGTGACCATATTGCTGCGCGCGCTGCTCCGCGCTGACTTCTCCCTTGACCCACGCAAAGTCACGACGTCTGGCCTCTTCACGGAGAAACTCCTGCTCGTCACGGACGAACTCGGTGATGATCCCTCCGCCCGAAATGTCGTACTCGTCGACGAGGACGAAGCGACCGGTCACTTCAAACGAAGCCGAAAGATCGAACGCGACGGGAGATTTCGTCCGGAGGGTCACCTCCGCCACTTGATTCTTACCCACGCTGGTTCCGCCCTGCTGCTGGGCAAGGTCCATGGTGTCGATGATCCGATGGATGGCGACCACCTCGCAGTCCACTTCGCGCGTGGCGATCCGCAGTTGGTACTTGCGCCCCCGTTCCAGGGGCCGCTTGCCGAGCCAAAACAGGTTCACCCGAAATGACGTCGAAACCAGCGGAAGCTGGGCTTCGTGGGTTGCGATCTCGCCGCGCTCGACGAAGATCTGCTCGTGCAACGTGATCCCGACCGACTGTCCTGCCAGAGCTTCGGTGGGAGGCGGTTCGACGTTGAAGGCTTCCACCGATTTGACGATCGCCGTCTTGTTCGAGGGGGAGAACACCAGCTTGTCTCCCACCCGCAACCGCCCCGTGGCCGTGCGCCCGGCAAGAATGCGACGGGCGTCGAATTTGTAAACGTCTTGAATGGAGAATCGCAAGGCTTGCTCCACTCGCGCGCGCTCCTTCTCAAACCGGCTTAATGCCCCCAGGACCGTCGGCCCTTCGTACCAGGGCATCGCCGATGAAGCGGTCACGATGTTTTCCCCGAGTTTGGCGCTCACCGGAATGACCACTTGAGGGACCGCCCTGAACTGCCCCAAGAAATCTCGATACTCCTTTTCGATGCCGTCGAACACATCCTGACGGTATCCCACCAAATCCATCTTGTTCACGACCACGGCGAACTGTCGGACTCCGAGCAGTGACAACAAGTACCCGTGTTTCTTGGACTGCTCCTTCACGCCCTCGAG
>CAZZPI010000290.1:0-3955 GCA_964655865.1 uncultured Nitrospiraceae bacterium | reverse complement strand
AGAGTTCTTCATTCGGGCACTCAGGCTGTCTGTCGGTGGTACGGGTTTATGACAGTTCAGCTTGTCAGCTGCTTCACGCCACGAGGAGGCGCATCTAGCCTCCTCGTGGCGTTTCTATTCCTGCTCATTGTGATGCCGTTCCATGGGGCGCAGGCCGGTGACGCTCCTCTCGCAGCCTCGCCGATCGATCAGGCTTTGAAGGATCTGTCGAGCGAGGATGACGCTGTGAAGGAAAAGGCGGTGAGGCTATTGCTGGAGCAGGGGGACGATGCCTTACTGCCGAAGTTGGAGCAGATTCGAGCCGATGCGGATCGAGGCCTCAGGCAAACGCTGAAGCCTGTCCTCGATGGGATCAAGAACAGAACGAAACTGAACGGCGCAAACTCTGAGGAACGTCGCTCCGCGGCCACCGACCTTGGTACCCTCGGTAGGCCGGAGGCTGTCGCGTGGTTAGACCAAGCCGCCGCCAGAGAGTCTCACCGATGGGTCCGCTATACCATGGAGGAATCGGCTGCGCTCCTCCGGCTGGCGTCGCAAGATCCCGCGGCTCGACTTGCGGCTGTAAAGAAGCTCGGAAACCTTCAAAGCCAAAATGGGCTGCCCGCGCTGAAAGAGCTCGTCCAAACGCTCGGCGCCGATGCCGCGCCCGATGAGACAAGCAAGGGGCTCCTGTCGGCGGCGAACGACGCCATCGGCCGTATCGAGACCTGGAGCCACTGGTCCACGGCGATCGAAACGATCTTCCGCGGCATCAGCCTCAGCTCGATCCTGCTGATCATGTCGCTGGGCTTGGCCATCGTGTTCGGTCTGATGGGCGTCATCAACATGGCGCACGGCGAGCTGATGATGATCGGCGCGTATACGACCTTCATGACACAGGAATTCTTCAAGGCCTCCGTGTCGCCGGACCAATTCGATTTCTACTTCCTCGCGGCGATGCCGCTGTCGTTCCTCATGGCTGCCCTCTGCGGGTTGCTGCTGGAAGCGACCGTCATCCGGTTCCTGTACGGGCGTCCCTTGGAAACGATGTTGGCGACCTGGGGAGTGAGCCTTGTACTCATCCAGGCTGCGCGCGTGTACTTCGGCGACCTGACCTCGGTCGCCGCACCGAGCTGGCTGACGGGCGGTGCCCAAGTCATGGTCGGCGTCTACTTGCCGTACAACCGGATCTTCATCATCCTGCTCTCGACCTTCTGCGTGATCGGCATCTATCTCGTGCTCTTCCGTACGAATCTCGGGTTGCGTGTCCGCGCCGTCACTCAAAACCGTGACATGAGTGCCTGCCTGGGAATTCCGACGAGAACGGTGGACGCGTATACGTTTGCGTTCGGTTCTGGATTGGCTGGCGTGGCCGGCTGGGCGCTGACGCTGATAGGGAACGTCGAGCCTGGCTTGGGGCAGAACTACATCGTGGACTCGTTTATGGTCGTCGTGACCGGTGGGGTGGGGAAACTCGCGGGCACGATCGTGGCCTCGCTGGGCATCGGAGGTTTGAACAAGCTGCTTGAACCGAGCTTTGGCGCCGTCTACGGCAAGGTGCTTATACTTGTTCTCGTGATTCTCTTCCTGCAACGGCGGCCTTCCGGGCTGTTTGCAGCGAGAGGCCGCCATGCCGAAGGGTGAGGAAGGCGCGATCGGCGGTGGAAACGGGAGGGAAATTGGTTCGGGCCCCTTCCTGTGTCGAGTGAGGATCGACCTGAAGAAGAATTGCTCCCTCGACGCGCGCGGTGAGGTTCTCTCCACAGACTGCGCCGGTTTGGTGGTACTGAAATGAGTCAAGAACCCGAAGACAGACAGGGGGGCGAGCACGGCGAAGGGCTGTTGTTTTGGCTGGTCGGGGTTATCCTACTCATCGTCCTCCCAGCGTTGAATCTCCTCGCGCCCGAGGGGTCATGGCTCCACGTCTCCGACTTCACGCTGAACCTATTCGGCAAGTATCTCGCGTTTGCAATTCTGGCGCTGGGCTTGGACTTGATCTGGGGATACACGGGTATCCTCAGCCTGGGGCAAGGCGTTTTTTTCGGGCTCGGGGCCTATTGCATGGGCATGCATTTGATGCTGACGATCGGCACGGAAAGCGTGTACGGCAGCGAGTTGCCGGACTTCATGGTCTGGAACCAAGTGAAGGAGTTGCCGCTGTTTTGGAAGCCTTTCTACAGTTTTCCCGTCGCCCTGGCGGGCGCCATACTCGTGCCGACCGTCTTTGCGCTGGCCTTCGGCTACCTGGCCTTTCGCAGCCGGATCAAGGGCGTGTACTTTGCCATCATCACACAGGCCCTAGCGTTGTCGGCCTGGTTGGTATTCAACCGCAACGAAACAAACCTTGGCGGCACCAACGGGTTGACCGACTTCAAGAAAGTCCTCGGCTTTCGGCTCGCGGAACCGGGAACTCAACGGGCGCTGTATATTCTCACCGTCCTCTGTTTGGGCGCCGCCTATGTGCTGTGTCGTTGGATCATCAGATCCCGTGCCGGCCGGGTCCTCATCGCGATTCGCGATAGCGAGCAACGGGTGCTCTTCTCCGGCTACTCGCCCGTGAACTACAAGTTGTTCGTCTTTGTGGTCGCGGCGGCGCTGGCTGGGTTGGCGGGGATGCTCTATGTGCCACAAGTCGGGATCATTACGCCTGCGCAGATTGGTGTGTTGCCCTCCCTGGAGATGGTCATCTGGGTCGCGGTGGGTGGACGAGGGACCTTGGCGGGAGCCATTCTTGGCGCGGTCGGGGTCAACCTCGCGCGGAGTATGCTGACGAACTACTTTCCGGAGCTGTGGCCGTTCTTCTTGGGCGGGCTCTTTGTCGTGGTGGTCTTGCTCTTCCCTGACGGAGTCGTAGGGCTGTTCAGAAAGCTTGGCGAGGGCTGGCGCGGGATTGAGAAACATGTCGTAGTCGCGGAACCGGCGAGCAAGAGCTGATCGCAATTCTGAATGTTGAATTATGAATTCTGAATTTTAGGGCTGAACAATTCATACTTCAGAATTCAAAATCCATAATTCCACCCTAGGTGGCATGTGACTGAGCGCGGCTCGATCATTTATTTGGAGGGCGTCGTCGTCGACTACGACGGGTTCAAGGCCCTCAACAATCTGAACTTCATCGTCGACTATAACGAGCTTCGCGTCGTGATCGGTCCGAACGGCGCGGGCAAGACGACTCTTCTCGACGTGATCTCCGGTAAGACCCACCCGGTCGCCGGGCGGGTCATCTTCGGCAAGGATCAGAACCTGATCGGGCTGCGAGAAGACGAGATCGCCAAGCTGGGCATCGGCCGCAAGTTTCAAGCCCCTTCGATCTATGGCAACCTCACGGTCTGGGAAAATCTCGATCTCTCGCTACGGCGGCCCAGCAAGGGCGTGATGGCGACGCTGTTGGGCCTCTCGACGCCCATCGAACGAGAGCGGATCAACCACACGCTCGAGACCATCGGTCTCAGGGACGTCGCCCATATTAGGGCTGGTGCCCTATCCCACGGACAAAAGCAGTGGCTGGAGATCGGCATGGTGATTCTGCAAGACCCCGCCTTGTTGCTCGTCGATGAGCCTGTGGCCGGCATGACCGACAAGGAAACCGAGCAGACGGGCGTGCTGCTGGAATCATTGACGGAGAAGCACGCGGTGGTCGTGATCGAACACGACATGGAGTTCGTCCGCCAGATCGCCCGCACGGTGACGGTACTTCACGAAGGGACGGTCATCTGCGAAGGCCCGGTCGAGAAAGTTCAAGCCGACGAGCGGGTGCGAGAAATTTATCTCGGGAGGCAAAAGGTGGCGCATGCCTGATCGGGGCGTCGACCGTGAAGCCTGATCCGGGAAGCGTCTGAAGGATTTCGAGATAGGATCCGCGAGTCACGATAAATCATGCTGCAACTGGAGAATCTCAACGCCTATTACGGCGAGAGCCATATCCTCCGAAACGTCGCCTTCTCGATAGAGCCGGGACAGGTGGCTTGCCTGATGG
>CAZZPI010000289.1:0-3967 GCA_964655865.1 uncultured Nitrospiraceae bacterium | reverse complement strand
GCTGTTCCTCCAGGTCGAACGACTCCTCGCTCCCATAAGCACGAAGCTCATCGCGCTGACGGAGGCGGAGCGGGACGAGCACCTCGCGCTGGCCGTAGGAACGTCGCAACAGTTTGCCGTGGTGCCCAGCGGCATCGAATTGTCGCGGTTCCGTGACGTCGCGAAGCAACGTCCTTCCTGGTTCGCCTGTCCTGAGGGGGCGACAGTGATCGGGTCGGTCGGATGGTTCACGCCCGTCAAGGGTCACGCCTACTTGATCGAAGCGTTCGTAAAGGTCAGGGCGCATGTGCCGAATGTGTTTCTCGTTCTGGTCGGAAACGGGCGCGAGCTCGACAACCTCAAGGCGATGTCGAAACGTTTGGATGTTGAGCAGGCAATCCGATTCATCACCGACTGTCAGGATGTCGAACAATGTCTGGCCGGCATGGATCTCTATGTCCAGCCGTCACTGAACGAAGGCATGGGACGTGCCTTGATCGAAGCGATGGCCGCGGGCGTTCCGGTCGTCGCCACTAGGGTGGGGGGTATTCCGGCGGTGGTACAGGATCGGCGCAACGGCTTGTTGGTCCCTCCCGGAGATGCACACACGCTCGCGTCCGCGCTTCTCGCTCTGCTCGAGTCGCCCGAGTTGGCGCGGACTCTGGCCGCGGCCGCAATCCGGACGGTGGGGGAGCGGTTCGGCGCCGGCGCAATGGTGCAGGCGATCGAATCGCAGTACGACCATGCGCTGCGGGAGGCGCGCATCGCATGAAGCAGGGTATGAGAAAGTGGCGCGCATTCTTGTTCTCCGCCGCGCTTGTAGCCTGTCTCATCGATCAAGAGAGTCCTTGTCATGCAGGTGGTCAAGGAGAGGGGTCGGCGACTCCTTCCACTGAGCCACGTCCGCTCGTAACGGCAATCCACGTACACAGCACGGCCAGCACGGGGACCTTGAGCCTGGAATCGATGGCGCGCCGCGCCGAACGGCTCGGGTTGGATGCCATCATCCTGTCGGACAACTTCGTGTTGCGGTACGAGTATGGGCTGAGACCGCTGGAGCACATCATCAAGCGCACGATGACTTTTCCCTCGGTGACGGAATATGGCCTCGAGCGATACCTGGCCGAGGTCGAAGAAGTGCAGGCGCGTCATCCCAACCTCGTGATCGTCCCCGGCCTCGAGGTCGCGCCGCATTATTTTTGGTCGGGCTCACTATGGAACGGCACGTTGACGATGCACAACGCCCAGAAGAATCTGCTCGTCGTCGGGTTGAAGCAGCCGGAGGCCTATCGAGAGCTTCCCGTGCTGGGCAACGTGGCATCTTATCGGTTCGGATTCGTGGGCCTGGTTCCCGCGACTTCGCTCCTCCTCCTAATCCCCGCGGTATGGCTCTGGGTCCCTCTGACGAACCCCGGTGCGGCGGGCAGGCGAGCGCTCGCGCTCTTTCTCCTTATTGCAGCGGGATCGTGCTTGCTGACTGCCTGGCCCTTCAAGGAGCCGCACTTCAGCCCCTACGACGGACGCGTGGGCTATGCGCCGTATCAAGCGGTGATCGACTCGGCCGGATCGAAGGGCGGGTTGGTTCTCTGGTCCATGCCGGATGCCAAGGACTTCAGCACCCACTCGTTCGGCCGCATGGGGACCGTGACGGTGAAGACCGATCCCTATCAGGAAGCGCTTATGCTCACGACGGGCTATCACGGGTTCGGCGGGCTCTACCAAGAGGCTCGATCCGCTGTGAACCCCGGTGGGATCTGGGACCAGGTCATCGAGCTCTATGTGACGGGCCAGCGGGCGATGCCGCCGGTAATGGTCGGCGAGAGCGCCTTCCATAGCCCGGATCATGCGCACAAAGAATTGGATCAGGTGTTGACGGTCGTGTGGGCGAACGATCGAACGGAGGCGAGCCTTCTGGATGCGCTCAGGCAAGGCCGAAGCTACGCGGTCGAGCAGCACCGCAAAGAGTTCCGTTTGGTGCTGGATGAGTTTCAGCTTCGCTGTCCTTCTTGTGGACGCGGCGCCGGCCCCGGCGAGACGCTCGAAACCCCGGACGCGCACCTCGTGGTTTCGCGCGTGATGGTCAGCGCGACGGACCGGAAGCGCCACCCGATCACCGTGACGTTGGTCCGCTCCGGTGGGGTTGTGGCGAAGGTGATGGGAGAAACACCGTTCCTCGCCGAGATTCCCGATCCCACGGCGCCTTTGGGACGGCCGCTCGCTTACAGGGTAGCAGTCACCGGAGGAGGAGAGATTCTGTCTAATCCCGTATTCATACGACCGCGGCCGGTCTGATGGCGATCCGAACGACGATGAGAGTGACGATCCACCAACCGCATTTTCTTCCCTGGCTGGGTTATCTGGACAAGATCGATCAGGCCGACCGCCTCATCGTGCTGGACAACGTGCAGTTCAAGAAGAACGAGTGGCAGAACCGCAACCGCATTCGGACGGCCCAGGGGTGGCAGTGGCTCACGGTTCCGGTGCTCCACGACTTCGGCCAGCTCGTGCGTGACGTGCGCATCAATCCCACCGCCCGCTGGCGGGACCAGCACCTTCGCGCGCTGGAGATGCACTATGCGAAGGCTCCGTTTCGGGACCGATATCTGGGCGAATTGGCTGCTCTGTACCGAGAGCCCTGGGAACGATTGAGCGACCTGAACGTGGCGGTCATCCGCTGGCTGCTTGGCGCGTTCGGGATTGAGACGCCGATGTCTGTGGCGTCGGAGTTCACATCGCGGGAAGACGCGACGGAACGATTGATCGATCTGTGCAGAGTGGTCGGCGCCACCCGATACTTGGCCGGAGCCGGCGCGGAAGGCTACATGGATAAGGTGAAGTTTCAATCGTCCGGCTTGATTCTCGAGACGCAGGTCTTCCGCCACCCGGTCTATCGCCAATGTTATGAGCCGTTCACACCTGGAATGTCGGCGATCGATCTCTTGTTTGCCTGTGGCCCGCAGGCGCTGCAGTATCTACGGATGCCCAGAGCCGGGACCGTGATGGAATCGGTCGCTTAGCGGCGTTGTCGAGAAGGAGGAGTTTGTTATGGCAGCGGATCGCTCGAGCTCCATGCGCATTCTCGCGATCGGGGCCCATCCGGACGACATTGAGGCCGGCTGCGGCGGCGCGCTCGTGAAGTACGCCAGGAACGGCCACCGAGTCTTTCTCATGGTCATGACCGAGGGCGAGCAAGGCGCGTCCAGCAGCGTCCGGAAGTTCGAGCAAGAGCAGGCGGCTAAGATGCTGCGCGCGGAACGGATCTACTGGGGCGGCTATCGGGACACGGAAGTACCGATGGGCCGGGAGCTGATCCAGACTATCGAGCGGGTGGTCAAAGACGTGGACCCGCATTTCATCTTCGTCCACTATCAGGACGACACGCATCAGGATCATCGCCACATCGCCGAGAGCACGCTCACCGCCACGCGCTATACGCGCAACGTCTTGTTTTACGAAGGCCCCACCACCCAGAACTTCGCGCCGACCGTGTTCATCGACATCGATACCGTGCTGGAGGACAAGATCGCCGCCATCGCCGCGCACGCGTCCCAGGTCAAGAAGACGAACATCGAAGGCCTCACGATTGTGGACGTGATTCGCTCCGCCGCGCACTTCCGCGGCATCCAAGGCCGCGTGCGCAACGCCGAGGGGTTCGTCCCCCTGCGGCTGTTCATCAACATCGAAGGGTGAGCCCGATCCCGCCATGATCCCCCATTCGTACCCCCTTCTGGCTTACGAAGAAGAGCGTGCCGTCACCGAGGTGCTGCGTTCGGGCCAGGTGGCGCAGGGACGGATGGTGGGGCAGTTCGAACGGGCGATGGCCAGTTACCTGGGCCTGCAGGGCGGCGTGGCGGTCAGCTCCGGGACCGCGGCGCTCGAAGTGGCCTTGCGCGCGCTGGGAGTGACGGTCGGCGACGAGGTCATCCTGCCCAGTTACGTGTGCGCCGCGCTCTGGCTGGCGGTCACTCGTCTTGGCGCCGTGCCCAGA
>CAZZPI010000288.1:0-3997 GCA_964655865.1 uncultured Nitrospiraceae bacterium | reverse complement strand
CGCATACTGGATCATTCCTGGATCACCAATCCCGTATGCCATTTCGATATGATACTGGGACTTCAGCGGTGCAATGACCTCCTCGACTGCATCGTTCCTGGGCTGAGTAGCACCGTGTGGCATGATCACTGCCCCGATTTCGGTCGGAGAGGCGGGTACTTACTGATTGGCCGTTTTCTTGAGCCAGAGCAGGACATTCGAATGAGGCATCAATTCCTCGCCTGCATAAGTCACATTGAGGTCTTTGAATTTCTGGTCGAGCCAGTATATGAGGGCCATAGGGTGATCAAACTTGGGACCGATTGTAGCTGGCACCATGATCGTCCGGCCTTTCTTGGCGGCGGCCTCCATGATCAACGTATCTACCGCTTCGTTGTTGGCTTCGGCTTCAGACGCATTTCTGTCATAATAGACAACCGCCCGAGTCTCCTTGAATGATCTCCGTTCCCTCACGTACGCAAGAAGCTTCTCGATATCAGCGTTCAACGCCCTTTCACTGGCTTCATCTGTCGCGCCCACACCGATCACGAATAGGCGCTCCTGCTCCGGGTCCCGGCTGACGGCTTCCACGCGATCCAGCAAGATCTGGCCAACCAGATAGCTCTCCGCCATGGGCATAGCCCAGCGAGTTGTTCCTGCAACGGCATAAGCCGGCAGGTGTGCGACTACCTTCTGGAGCACCGGATCAGCTTGTGAGAGGAAAAGCGGAATCGCTACGATCTCAGTCGCGCTCGCCTGTTTCAGTTCCCTTAGGGCTCGGCTGAGATAGGCCGAATACTCACTGCCCACCTCGTTATAGTCTCGACCGATGAGAGCCAAGGACGCTGGTGAGTAGCTCTTTTTGAACTCCTGAAACACTGCCTGGATCTCTTGGTTTCCGAGAAACCCTCGATCCGGCGCGACGACGCAGAACGCTGCACATCTGCTGAACGCATTCATGGCGTATCTCCTTTGCCAGGCTCGTTCGACGGACGGGATGACTTTCGCTTCTTCGGAGACCCCGTCTGAGGAGGCAGGGGCCACCGCAGGAACTGAATCCTCTTGCAACGGCGACACTTCACCTCGAGACCTTCAGGAAGAAGTTTCACGAGGAGCTGCCCGCACTCGCAGCGAACCTCTTCCTCGAAGCGGGGACCGGAATCGCCGTCTTTCATCGAACTACACTAAGGCGACCATTTGCGTGATGAGGTCTTCCATTTGCGCCTCGCACCGGCCACAGCAGGATTCATCCAGTCCCATCTCCTGCTTAACCCTATCGCAGGATCCGCAGTGGCGAAGCACAATGCGCTCGAACTGGGCCTCGGTCAGTCCTCGACACAGGCAGATATACATGGGTGTCCCTCCCGGAGATGCCCCCTGATGACTGAATAACCAATGCTCATCGTTACGTGACGACTTCGTACGGTCGCATCATCTGGTTATCTTCGTGTTCCAGGATGTGGCAATGCATGACGTATTGTGACGCAGTGACGCCGGACGGCAGTTCGATCCGTCCGTAGGCCGGGAGGTCGAACTTGGCTTTGATCCGCGTGACTTCCCCCGGATTGGTTCGGACCGTGTCTTTGCGTCCGGCCTCGTTCTCTTCCCGCGGGACCGGCGGGCCGGTGAAGTTGAGGCCTTCTCCACGCACGTACGCGTCTACGTCTAACGGTTGCCGATCCAGCACTTCAAATTGGACGAGATGCAAGTGAATGGGATGGGTGTCGCCGGTGGGATTGATGAGCCGCCAGATCTCCGTCGCGCCCTGCACAGGCTTTGTGACGACCTCCTCATCCCAGCGTTTGCCTTCCAGCGTCAGGATGATCGGACTGTCGCTTGGATCCACCTGCTCGTCGAGCGCGATGTCCCGGACGAGGGACGCCTCGCCCAGCGGAGGCGGCGCGGCGGCTGCCAGGTCGTGGGCTGTCGGGATGTCGCAGGTATCCCGGCCTCGGAGCATGCGGGTCACCCGGAATTGCATGATCTGCGGGAGCGGATCGACGCCTTCTTCTCCCTCCGGGAACGGATTCGGCGCGTCGTTCACGAGATGGATGATCTTCCCTCGGAGCGGCGCAAAATCCACGATGACATCAGCACGCTCAGCGGGAGCCAGCACAAGCTTGTCAAGCGCGACAGGCGCGGGCAGCAAACCCCCGTCGTTGCCTATCTGGTGGAAGGGGAGGTCGCGGTCGAAAAAGAGCCGAAGAACTCGGGCATTGCAGGCATTCACGATCCGAAAGCGGTATTTGCGCGGTTCGATTTCGGCGAACGGCCAGATGCGTCCGTTCACAACCGCCACATCGCCGAAAAATTCCGGCACCCAGACCGGCGGGACCGGCGGGGGGGCGCCTTGGCCGTCGCCCGGGTAGATCAGCGAGCCGTCGGGGTTCAAGGATCGGTCCTGGATCATGAGCGGGATTTCATATGGGCCTTTGGGCAGAGTGAGGCCCTGGCCTGGGATGCGCGTGTCGAACTCGTCGCGGATCAGGTAGAACCCGGCCAGGCCGGCGTAGATGTTGACGCGGGTCAAACCCTCCGTATGGTCGTGATACCACAGGGTGGCGGCGCGCTGGTCGTTCCCATAGGTGTACACGTTGGAGATGTAGTGGGGGCCGTGGGGTCGGCCGGGAGATCCCCGGGGGGTGAACCAGGCCTCGGGGTGCCCATCGAATTGCGGCAAGCTGAATCCCCCGTGCAGATGCGTCACCGTGGGAATGGGGAACCGGGTGTCCGGCGAGGAGTCCGGAGGGAGCAGCGTGGGATTGGCCCAGTGCAGCGAGAAATCGATGGGAAACAGGTGACCGTTGGTCGGCAGATGGTTGATCCATTTCACGATGACCGGCCGGCCCTTGCGGGCTTCGAGCGTGAAGGCGGGAGAATGGTATGGCGCGTGATTGGCCGAGGTCGAGCCATAACCCCAGACGGTCGTGGGCTGAAGATGGCTCTGCAGTCGCTGCCCGAATTGCCGCGCCGTAATTTCGTAATAATCGGCTCCCGGTACATGGGTTCGGTCGGGGCGAAATGCCGGAAGGTCGGGCAACGGATCGATGAACCGATGGAGGTGGTGGTGAGGGTAGCGAGGAGGAAATGGAGGATGATGCCGTCGCCGTTGATGTGCCAACACCGGCCATGCCGAGGGGATAAGCAAACCGAGTCCTGTTGCGAAACCGGCCTTCAAGAGGTGTCGTCTGGTCAGTCCCATGGGAGTATTCCTTTCGTGTAGTAGGGCTGCTGTTGGACAACAAAAATGGGAGGCAGGGGCCCTCCAGGAGGAAAAAGGGCGCCCCGGCTGTATGGAGTGAGGTGGGCACAGCCCCACTCCTACCGGCCTCTAACCTTCGCCGAACCACCTTCCAGACGTTGCCGAACGGAAATCGGTCGTCTGTGCCACTCCGGCGGAGAACGTTTCAACGAGGTGAGGATCAAGTTGCGAACCTGCCCTGTTGAGAAGCAGCGCCAGAACGTCCTCCTGGGTGAAAGCATCATGACAAGACGAGCGTGAGCACAGCGCATCGAAGGTATCCGCTACTGCAAGAATCCGCGCTCCCAACGGGATGAACTCACCACGGAGTCCAAAGGGATACCCATAACCATCCCAACGTTCATGATGGAGGGCAATCCAGCGGGCGGCGATGCGGAGGAAACGATGCGGTTCCAACAGGTGCGCGCCCGCGCGCGGGTGACTTTGAAACAACGCATAGTCGTCCATGTCCAGGCAATCTTGCGCGGATGCGATGTGTCGCGGCAGAGTGAGGAGTCCGAGATCATGGAGCAATGCGGCAAGCTCGAGATGGTGAAGCTGGTCACGTGAAAGACCAACCGCCTCGCCCAAGGCGAGCGAATAATGGGCCGTACGGTCTCCGTGGCCGGCGCGACACGGCATGGCGCTTTCGATGCAGCGGGCAACCTGCCGGCACAGAATGCTTTGAAGGTGACAGCGAGAGAGGACGGGAACTTGGAGGTAATCTATCTTAGTCAGCATGTGCTGGATAAAAAGGATCGTCTGGGACGCTGTGCT
>CAZZPI010000287.1:610-4009 GCA_964655865.1 uncultured Nitrospiraceae bacterium | reverse complement strand
AAGTCCTTCCCACGGAGCCTCCCGTCGACTGCGCGCGTCGCTTGATCAGGTTCTGGAGGCGTTTCGTCTCGACTCGTCCGGCTCCCCGAGCCAATCTCGGCCGCCGACGCTCACGAGCCCTGGTCCCGCGGGCGAGCAACTCTCTCTCGGGGGTCAGCCAGAGAGCGGCTGTGTCGGTGAAGCCGCGGAGGTCTATGCCCAGGGGGAGGAGGATCACGACGTGATCCCGTTCGGTCAAGTAGACCGCACCTTCATCCTGGCGCAGGTCGGATACGAATTGCGGATTGTCGATCAGCACACCGCCCATGAACGTGTCTTGTTCCAACGCTTGTGGCGGGCCTGGCAACAGGGAACGATTCAAGTCCAGCCGCTCCTGCTGCCCGAAACGATCGAGCTGACCGATCACCAGGCCCTCGTCCTGTCCCAATCTCTGGCGGACCTCGAACGAGTGGGAGTCGTCATCGAGCCGTTTGGAGCGTCGACCTTTCTCGTCAGGGCGATGCCCGCCGCGCTGGGTAAGCCAGAGCTGCGGAGCTTCGTCGAGGATCTGCTGGAGGATCTGAGCCAGTGGTCCAGCACGCCGTCGTTCGATGAACGTGTGAAAAGGGTCGTCGCGACACTAGCGTGCCATGGCGCAGTCCGCGCGGGCCGCGGGATGGCGCTGCCGGAAATCAAGCAGCTCGTGGAGGATTGGGTCGAGGAAGGCTCGATCATGACCTGCCCGCATGGGCGACGGGTGGCGCTTCGGTTCCCGGCGGGCGAACTGGCGCGGCTCTTTGGACGGGCATGACGGTTTCCTGACGATGTTGCGGCATCAACATGATGAGACTCAGCGAAACCCAGGTTGCAATGCGCCCACTTCTGGTCGTGGTGGGCCCCACCGCCGTCGGAAAGAGTGAGATCGCGCTCGCGCTCGCGCAGGCCCTCGGCACGGAGATCCTGACGGCCGATTCGCGCCAAGTCTTTCGTGGATTGAATGTCGGTACGGATAAGCCTCCCGTCGAAAGCCGTGGCGGCGTCCCGCACCGGATGATCGACTTGGTCGAACCGGATCAGCCGTTCAACGCGGGAGCGTTCCGGCGTCACGCGCTCGCCGAGATCGAACGATTGTATGGCGAGCGAAAGCTGCCGTTGGTCGTGGGCGGGACGGGGCTCTATGTGCGGGCGCTCGTGCGCGGCCTCTGCGACGTTCCTGAGACGGACTTGTCGACTCGGGCGAGACTCATCGAACAAGCGCGACGGCAGGGTCGGGCGTTCATGTATCGGGAGCTTCAGAGAGTGGATCCGGCGACGGCGAGGCACATCCATCCCAACGACGAGCCGAAGATCCTGCGGGCGTTGGAGATCTACCAGCGGAGCGGGAAGCGATTGTCGGAAGTTCAGGACCACCATCGCTTCGGGGATGACACCTTTACGTCGTTGATCGTGGGGCTCACGCGTGAGCGGGCGGCGCTGTACCGGCGAATCGAGAGACGGGTGGAGCAACTCTTCGCGAGGGGGTTGGTCGAAGAGACCCAGCGACTCTTGGCGCAAGGGTATCAGCGCGGGACCGCGGCCATGAAAGGGCTGGGATACCGGCAAGTCGCCGGGTTCCTGGCCGGTGAGTACGGATTGGAGGAAGCCGTCAGGTTGCTGAAACGCGACACCAGACGGTTCGCCAAGCGCCAGATGACGTGGTTCCGCAAGGAGCCTAATGTCGAATGGATGTCGGTCGAAGAGCATGAATCGGTCGCGACCATCGCGGAACGAATCGCGCGACGCGCAGAGGAATTTCTCGCGAACCTCCTGGAATCCCGTTTAGCCCAGGTTGTCGTGGAGGGCCGATGAAGAACCGTCCGCCCCGGGTGAGGAGGCGCGCCACCGTCGGGATCATCGGCGGCAGCGGGCTCTACGACATCGAAGGGCTGCGCCGGGTCCGGGAAGTCCGATCCAAGACCCCGTTCGGGGCGCCGTCCGATGCGATCGTCACCGGCGAGTTGGACGGAGTCCCCGTCATCTTTCTCTCCCGGCACGGGCGGGGTCATCGACTCAGTCCCAGCGAGATCAACTACCGGGCGAACATCTACGCGTTGAAGGAGTTGGGCGTCCGGAGGATCATCTCCGTGAGCGCCGTCGGCAGCATGAAGGAGGCGATCAAGCCCGGGGATGTCGTGCTCCCGAGCCAGTTCATTGATCTGACCAAGCGACGGGCCTCGACCTTCTTCGAGGGCGGGGCGGTCGCGCACGTCGGCTTTGCCGATCCCATCTGCCGGAGCCTGCAAACCGTGGTCGCTAAGGCGGCGAGCGAACAGGGAGCCGGGGTCCACGTCGGCGGAACCTACCTCTGCATCGAAGGGCCTCAGTTTTCGACCCGTGCGGAGTCGTGTCTCTATCGGCAATGGGACGTGGACGTAATCGGCATGACCAACATGCCGGAGGCGAAGCTCGCGCGGGAAGCGGAGCTCTGTTACAGCACCGTGGCGCTGGCCACCGACTATGATTGCTGGCATGAAACGGAAGAAGCGGTGACCGTGGATGCCGTCCTCTCGACTCTTCGCAGCAACGTGGCGCTGGCCAAGCGGATCCTGCGGCGCGCCGTCCCGGCGACGGTCGACGCGGCACCCTGCCTCTGTGGAGAAGCGCTCCAGAATTCGGTGATCACGCCCTTGGCCGAAATCCCGGCGGCCACGCGGCGGCGCTTGCGGCTCTTACTGGCTCGGTTGAGGGCCACGCGAAGGGGAGGAGGTTAGCAGATGGGGAAGTTATTGGTGGTCGGATCCGTCGCCTTGGACGCGGTGAAGACGCCGTTCGGTGAAGCCACCGAGGTGCTCGGAGGATCGGCCACCTATTTCTCCATCGCGGCGAGTTACTTCACTTCGGTGGATTTGATCGCAGTGGTCGGTGAGGATTTTCCGGAACAACATGTCACCTTCCTCAAGAGCCGAGGGGTCGATCTGACCGGTCTCGAGCGGCGCCAGGGCCGCACGTTCCGGTGGAAAGGGGAGTATACGCATCAGCTCAACGAAGCGCATACCTTGGAGACCAGGTTGAACGTGTTCGAGAGCTTTCGTCCCAAAATCCCCGCTCACTACAAGTCTCCCGACGTGTTGTTCCTGGGGAATATCGATCCCGAGTTACAGTTGGAGGTGTTGCAGCAGGTCAAGCGGCCCGCCGTGGTCGCCTGCGACACGATGAATTTCTGGATCAACGGTAAGCGCGAGGCCCTTTGGAAGGTGCTCGAACACATCGACATCTTGGTCATCAACGACGGCGAGGCCAGAGCTTTGGGGGAGAACCCGAACCTCGTCAAGGTTGCAAGGACCATCCTGGCTCGTGGGCCCAAGCATCTGATCGTCAAGCGGGGAGAGTACGGCGTCCTGATGTTCACCGACCACCAGATCTTCGGGGCGCCGGCCTTCC
>CAZZPI010000287.1:0-600 GCA_964655865.1 uncultured Nitrospiraceae bacterium | reverse complement strand
CCACCGCCTTCTTGATCTTGTTCTCGAGCTGCCGGATGTTGCCCGGCCACGCGCACTGCGCGAACGCGCGCAGCACGGCCGGCGACGCGCCCGTCACCTGGCGGCCGTGCCGCTGGTTGGCGCGCTCGATGAAGTGCGCGACCCTACGGGCGCGGGCGACACGTTTGCCGGAGGATTCCTCGGATACTTGGCGGCGACCGGCAATCGGTCACAGGACGCGTTCCGGCAAGCGATCATTTTCGGCAGCGTCATGGCGTCCTTTACGGTGGAAGCCTTTAGCCTTGACCGGCTGCGTATCCTGGATTACAAAGAGATTCTTGAGCGCTTCAGGGCGTTCAAGCGGCTGACGCATTTCGAGGATCTGGCATGATGCATTCACGTGATTGCCGACAACGTCGTTTCGGATTGGAATCGAGCCGCTTTCTCTGCGCGGGCCTCACTCTCTTCGCGGTCATCATTGTCGTCGGGTGCGTCTCTGAAGAGCGGATTCAAAAATCCTCCGGCCACTATCAGGAAGGGTTGTCGTTCCTGACTTCCGATCCGCAGAAGGCGTTCGTGTCGTTCCAGAAAGCGACGCAGGAGAATCCGAACAACAAGGAG
>CAZZPI010000286.1:0-4011 GCA_964655865.1 uncultured Nitrospiraceae bacterium | reverse complement strand
AGCATCATTGTCAAAGAATCCGGCGGGACGCCAGTGTTTGTCCGCGACGTGGCCGAGGTCCGTATCGGCCATGCCGTGAGGCACGGGGCCATCGTGCTCAACGGAGACCGAGAGGTGGTGGCGGGCATCGTCCTGATGCTTCGCGGCGGCAATGCGAGGGAAGTGGTGCGGGCGGTCAAGGCCAAGGTGGAGGACATCGGGCAGAACCACATCTTGCCGGCCGGTACCTCGATCAAATTGTTCTATGACCGGATCGACCTCGTGACCGCGGCCATCAACACGGTGCGCGATGCGCTGATCGAAGGCATCGTTTTGGTGGTCTTCGTTTTCTTTCTCTTCCTCGGTCATGTGCGGAGCGCCCTGGTGGTTACCGTCTCGCTGTTAGTGACGCCGCTGATCACTTTCATTGTCATGCAGCGTCTCGGGCTCTCCGCCAACCTGATGACACTCGGGGGCCTTGCCATCGCCATCGGGGAGATCGCCGACGGGTCGCTGGTCGTCGTCGAGAACGTCTACCGCCACCTCTCCCAGGGCGATCGCGATTCACGCGGGGGCACGCTCGACGTGATTCTTCAGGCGACCAAAGAAGTGGGCCGGCCGATCCTCTTCGGCATCCTCATCATCAGCGTCGTATTCCTGCCGCTCCTGACCCTCGAAGGCATGGAAGGGAAAATGTTCGCCCCGCTCGCCTATACGCTCGTGATCGCCCTGTTGGTCTCGGTACTTGTCACGTTGACGCTCTCTCCGGTCTTATCCTCCTTGATCCTCCGCGGCGATCATCCGGGGGAGACCCGCCTCACTCAGTGGATGAAGCAACGGTACCGGCCGATTCTGCAGTGGACGCTCGGGCATCGCCTCCCGGTGCTGCTCGGCTCCTTGTCGTTGCTGGTCGCCAGCCTGGTCCTCTTGCCCGTCGTCGGGCGCGAGTTCATTCCCATTCTGGAGGAAGGGGCTATCACGCCGCAGATCGTGCGCCTCCCCAGCGTCTCGCTGCCGGAATCCATCGAGATGGAGAAGAAAACCCACAAGGCGATGCTGGAATTTCCGGAGGTTAAGCTCGCCGTGAGCAAGATCGGGCGGCCGGACATCGCCTACGGGCCGGAGGAGCCGAACGAGAGCGATCCCATCGTCGCTCTGACCCTGCGCCGCGGTTGGACGACCGGCCGGACACAAACCTCCATCACCGAGGCCATCCGAGCGAAGCTCGCCGAAATTCCCGGCATCTCCGTGCTCATGAGCCAGCCGATCCAGGAACGAGTGGACGAGCTGATCTCCGGTATCCGGACGGAATGCGCCATCAAGCTGTTCGGCGACGACCTCGATGTCCTCAAGCAAAAGGCGGACGAGATCGCGGCGGTGATGCATCAGGTCAAAGGCGTGAAAGACATCAAAGTCGAGCAGGTCGCCGGCCAACCGTACCTCACGGTGGAAATCGACCGGCAGAAGATCGCTCGCTACGGGATCAATGTGGCCGACGTGCAGGAGATCGTCACCACCGCCATCGGCGGCAAGCCGGCCACCCACGTCTATGAAGGCGAGCGACGGTTTCAGCTTATCCTCCGGTTTCCCGAAGCCTACCGGAACAGCGTCGCCGCCATCGGGGACATCCGCGTGAAATCGGCTTCCGGCGCGCCGATCCCGATGAGCGAGCTGGCCAAGATCGAGATCCGCGAAGGACCGGCCCGCATCAGCCGTGAACAGGTGCGGCGGCGCATCTATATCGGCTTCAACGTCGTGGGGCGGGATATCGGGAGCGTGGTAGACGAAGGGCGTCGCAAGTTGGCGCAGTCGGTGCGGATGCCGGAGGGCTATACGATGACCTGGGGTGGAGCCTTCGAGAACATGGAGCGGGCCAACGCGCGGCTGATGATCGTCGTGCCGATCACGATCGGGTTGATCTTCTTTCTCCTTTTCTGGACGTTTCACTCTTATCGCTATGCGACATTGATCATCTTGAATCTGCCGCTTGCGTTGGTCGGGGGCATCGTGTCCCTGTGGCTCAGCGGCCAGTATCTCAGCGTGCCGGCGTCGATCGGCTTCATCGAGCTGTTCGGGCTCGCGGTGGGGAACGGCATCGTGCTCGTGTCCTACATCAACCAACTGCGTCACGAGGGGAAGCCGACGGATGAGGCCATCCTCATCGGCTGTACGTTGCGATTGCGCCCTGTCGTCATGACGATGATGACGACGCTGCTCGGCCTGTTGCCGCTCGCGCTCGCGACGGGCATCGGGTCGGAGGTGCAGCGACCGCTCGCCACGGTCGTGATCGGCGGGCTCTTTACCTCAACGGCGCTGACGCTGGTCGTGTTGCCGGCGCTGTACGGGTGGTTCGAGGAGAAAGAGGTGAAGGGGGAGCATGCGCCGGAATGGGTGTAGGAGGGGGCGGGTGGCTGGTCGATCCCCTTCGCTCGCAGACCGCGCACCTGAGAATAAGTTGGATTGCTACATCAAGGGAGGTGCTCGGTCGATGCGCGCGGTTAGGGATCGACCGGCCACCCGCCCAGTAAGGAGAGTACAAGCAAGCTTGGAAGGAGCATTGGTATCCTCGCTCGACGGCCGCAGTCGGACCGCCCAGGGTGCCATTCCTTCAGGGAGAAAACGAGCAAGCTCGGTAGGAACAATTAAACGGTGCTCGCCTGGGACAATGGCACCTCCTGGGTGCCAGGGGCAGGGTGGGTGAGAATGCTGCGCGCGGTTGAGAATCGACCACGCCGCCCCTTAGCTGAGAAACAGCGACGGAGTTTGGACCGGGCATTTGTAATCTGGATCATGCCGAGCCCTGCAGATGATCCTCTTCCGCCTCTCGAGAGGCTTGACAGTATGGCTGACGAAAAGTGGTCGGTTCCCGATCGTTACGAGGCGTTGCGTGCGTCGATTTGACCTCGTATGATGCTGAGTCGCGATGGAAGCCGTCACCCGCATCAAGACGAAGACGCCGAGCCCGTACCGGATCACGGCCATCCAACAAGAAACACCCGACACGAAGACATTCCGGTTTAGTCTTCCCGCCGACGCGACGTTGGATATGCTGCCTGGGGATCATCTCTACCTGCACGCCACGGTCGACGGGAAGACGGTCAAACGGCCCTACACGCCGTCGTCGCTGCCCGGTACCACGGGCTACTTCGACTTGACCGTCAAGCGCTACGAAACCGGTGTCGTCTCGAAGTACCTCCACGATCAGCACGTCGGAGACACCGTACTGATGAGCGGTCCGAACCCGGGCGGCCATTGGGTGGACGGCATGGCCAAGCGGGTGGGGTTCGTCGCGGGAGGCACCGGCATCACGCCGATGATTTCCATCATCCGGTGGATTCTCACGAAGCGACTGGAGGCAGACCTCGTTCTGGTTTTTGCGAACAAGACCGAGGCGGATATCATCTTTCGGGAGGAGTGGGATCGGGACGTTCGCGAATATCCGAACTTCCGTTGCCATCACGTCCTGGAGCAGCCGCCTCCGGGCTGGTCGCAAGGGACCGGACGGATCACCGAGGATATCCTTCGTCGCCAACTCCCTCCTCCCGATCCTGAGACCAAGATCTTTCTCTGCGGTCCGCCGCCGATGGTCGATATTCTGGAAGCCACCCTCAAAGGGCTCGGCTATCCGGAGCAGTCCATCATCTTTCCGTAAAATTAACGGGTCTTCGGCTCGTTTCTATTTTTGGCTCCTCAGGCTTTTGTGTGGGTGAATTGCGCATTTTTCCCCTCGCCCCCGCTTCGGGGGAGAGGGGTGGGGTGAGGGGGCCACGGTAGCCGAAGCGAAACCCGTTGAAGTAGCGGGCCGTTCGGCTGCTCGCTGTCGAGCTCATGTTCCTCGTTTCACCCTCACCCTGGTCCTCTCCCTCCCTGAGAGGGAGAGGGAATAAGGGAGTAACCCACACGATTTCCGGAAGAGCCCTTTTTTTATTTGTCCTGCACCGATTGAGCCAGACGCAACAGACGTGGCAGCAGCGTCCTAGCGCGCATTATTCATGAAGGCTTCTACTGCAACCGCCGATACGCCGCTCCGAC
>CAZZPI010000285.1:0-4027 GCA_964655865.1 uncultured Nitrospiraceae bacterium | reverse complement strand
ACAGCGGCGCAAAGACCTCGACGTACAGCGGATCGATCTGGGCCAGTTTCATAATGGGCGTCTGGCGCGTCATCTCGCCCGGCGACAACAGCCGATCCATCACCACGCCGTTGATCGGACTCCGGATCGTCCGTAGCTGCAGGGCCGTGGTGGCCCGCTGCAACTCCAGCTCGGCAAGGCGTCGATTCTCGACGGCTTCAAGGTAGGCCAATTCCGCCAACACCTTTTCCGTTTCAGCTTCGTCCACTTCATGCCTGGCGATGGATGTGGTTTTGGACAGCTCCAACGCCCGTTCGAGCTTGCGCCCGCTGAACCCGATCTTAACCTGGCTGGTTTTGAGCGCGGCCTCCGCTTCCGCTTTCGCCTTGGCCAGGGCGACCGTGGCCTCTTCCAGACTCGATTCCAACGTGACCAGCACCTGGTCCTTCGTCACCCAATCCCCCCGGTCCACGGTCATGGTTTGAATCAGCCCTTCGACCGGAGTGGCGATGGAGATTTCCGCGGATGGCTTGATGACACAGGCCACATCGCCGGACGATGCAGCGTCGGCCAGGTAGAAGAGGCCACCGGCGGCAAGCGCTAGACGAGCCAGTAGGCCTCCAATCCTGCAATTTCTGATCATCCGATCCACGATGTTTGCAAAGTCCGTTGCCCTCATTCCCTGATTCCAGTTCATAATTCCTAATTCACACTTCATAATTCACCAGATGCTCAGTTCTTCGCGAATCGCACCGTACACTTGAGCCCGGCCGGCAATTTCAATTCGTGATTGGGCAACTCCAAGCGCACTCCAAACGTGCCGCTCGCGGCATCGACGACGCGATCTACCACCGTGACCTTGGCCGTAAACTCGCCCGTGATCGGCGCCTCCGGTTTTACAAAGGCGGACATGCCGACGGCGATCTTGCCCAGCATCGCCACCGGCGCATAGACCTCCACCCGTAGCGGATCGATCTGCGCGATCTTCAAAATTTTCTCCTGCTTGGGAAACTCACCGGGATGCATGAATCGCTCGACGACGACGCCGTTGACCGGGCTCTTGATCGTGCGCAACGCCACTTCGGCGGACGTCCGTTGGAGCTCCAGATCGGCCAGCCGGCGATTGGTGAGCTCGGCCTGAGCATGTTGCACCGCTCCCATGGCGCGCTCGACGCTTGTGTCCAGCGTGGCCAAAATCTGCCCTTCCTTCACGAGATCCCCTCGGTCGACGGTGACGGTCTCCAAGAGCCCTCCGACCGGCGTGGTGATCGTGATCACCACGTAAGGCTGGATCAAACAGTTGAGGTCTTGGCTGACTGCGGAGGCAACTGCCTGTGGCGCAAGCGAATAACCTCCGACGATTCCTAAAACCAAGCTCAGGACCCGACCATGCCTTCCAAGCACTCGAGCCTCCCTTCCCTTATTCTCCTTCGCCGAATACCCCGTAGCTTGCTGCGGGGCTGAAGGCGAGGAGAACCCTCCGAAGCCTTGGCGGAGGAGGGTAGCGGCTTCGGAGAATTTTGCAAGATACCCTGCAGCTTCCGGCCTTCGTAGCCGAAGTGGCTACTTCGCGGAGTAGGCTGCTGCAGGGAGCTTCATTCCATACGTCCCGAAAATGCCAGTGAGGTTTCCAACTGATCTTCAGTCCGGAGGAGATCCCGGCGGATCCGCTCATGGAGATGCTCAGCAGAGACCTGGGCCCGTCTGGCCAGAAATGCGGCAGCCCGACTCCGAATCGGGCATCCGGCGCAGGCCACGACCCGCGCGACCCAGCACCACACACGGCGGCGCGAAGCCTTGAACAGCTCGTCCTCCAGGGACGTGACGGCTTCATAACTGCCGAAGTCCCCTTGGCGACCGGCGCGACCGTAAAGCTGTCGATCGATACGCCCGGCCTCGTGCCGCTCGGTCGCCAGCACGTGCAGCCCTCCGATCTGGGCGACCCCCGCCTCGAGCTTGATATCGGTCCCGCGACCGGCCATGTTGGTGGCGACTGTGATGCGGCCCCGCTCGCCGGCGCGACTCACGATCTGCGCCTCTTCGCGATCCTGTCTGGCGTTCAGGACCACATGCACGATGCCGGCGGCCCGCAACAGCGTGCTCAAGTGCTCGGATGTGGCGACAGATCTCGTCCCGATCAACATCGGCCGGCCCTCCGCATGCAGGGTCTTGATCCGTTCGACGACTGCAGCCCACTTCTCCTCCGCAGAAGCGAAGAGCCGCTCCCCCAGCCACAATCGGCGTAGCGGCTTATTCGTGGGCACCGTCACTGTTGCAAGTCGGTAGACCGACCACAGCTCGCGGGCGACTTCCTGCGCTGTGCCAGTCATGCCGGCCAGCCAGAGATAACGCCGGAAGAAGCGCTGGTAGGTGATACGGGCGAGCGAGGTCTGCATCGGGGTCACGGGGCATCCCTCCTTGATCTCGATCATTTGATGGAGTCCCTGTTCCCACGACCGATCGCCCATGATCCGGCCCGTATACTCGTCGATGATCTGAACCTTGTCGTCTTTGATCAGATACTGTTTGTCTCGATGAAACAGGCAGAGCGCGGTCAAGGCCTGCCGGACCAGCTCCTCTCGCCGCCGTGGGCCGGACCAGAACCCCGGGAGCGACGTGGCGCGTGTTGCCAGCTTGGCTTGACCGGTCGGCGTGAGACGAACGGTCCGTTCCCGCGCATCGACGTCGAAGTCGGTCCCGCGCATGAGCCCGCGCGCCAGGACCAGCGCCGTTTCATAGACGGCTTTCTCGGGTGCTTGGCCTCGGCTTCCCGAAATGATCAGCGGCACCCGAGCTTCGTCGATCAAAACGCTGTCCGCTTCGTCGACAATTCCGAAGCAGAGCCCTCGGAGCACGAGATTACGCAGTCGCGTGGCATTGCCGTACAACCGCTCCAATTGAAGTTGGATACGATGCGGGTGACGGCCCAAGGCCAGTCGGTCCCGCAGATAGTCGAAGACCAGCTCCTTATTGGTGCAATAGGCCACGTCGCTCGTATAGATCGAGCGCCTGGCCTGCGGGTCCAATTCATGGGTGATGGCTCCCACGCTCAGCCCCAACATCCGATAGATCGGCCCCATGTCCTCCGCATCCCGCGCGGCCAGGTAATCGTTCACGGTGATGATGTGGACCGGCACTCCGGCGAAGGCCGCCGTGGCGGCGGCCAAGGTGGCCGTCAAGGTCTTGCCCTCCCCTGTCGCCATTTCGGCGACACAGCCGTTCAGCAAAATCCACCCGCCTTGAAGCTGCACGTCATAATGGCGCTGTCCGATCGTGCGATGGGCGACCTCACGCACCAGCGCGAACGAACGGAAGACCAATTCATTGCCCAATCCCTCGCACCGGAACCGGTCGCGGAGCGATTGCGCGTGGTGCCGCAGTTCATCATCGCTCAGCGATATGAGCGCACGGCCCAGCTCATTCACCGGCCCGACGATCTCGGTCTGCCGGCATCGGTGAATACGCCACCGGCGCACAAACGGGCTCGCCAGCCGGGCACCCTGCCGGTCGAACCAGCCTTCCCGTGGAACCGACCGTTCCGGGTACGGGCTGTGCAGCGCCGTCCGCTCTTGCGCCAGGTCAAACATTGAAGCGAGCCAAAAAGAGTTGCCGTCCTTGCCGGTACCACTGTGCCGCCAAGGGCTCCCATCCGTGATCGAAGCGAACGTACACGCGCCCGCCGACGTTGACGAGACCTTGTTGCGCCGGCAACTCAAGGTCCACTTGAAAGATTTTGCGTATCGCCTTCTGGCCCTTCGGATCGTGCGGGTCGAGCGGCACTTGGCCGCCGCCCTCGCTGCCCAAGGCGGGGCTCGGCAGGTCCTCGCTTGCCGCGGGCACAAGCCGTTTCACCTCGGCGGACATCGGACTTTCCAACCGCTCGGCCAGTCGGACTTGGACCGCTTGGGTTCCGCTCCGGATGAGGTCGATGTCCGTTTGATCGACGACCGTCCGCACGGTCAAGGTTTCGATGTCGACGACGTGCGCCAGCACGTCCCCCCGATGCACGAACCGACCCGGCAAGTCGTCTGCCTTCGGGAGCACGAAC
>CAZZPI010000284.1:0-4031 GCA_964655865.1 uncultured Nitrospiraceae bacterium | reverse complement strand
TCGAAGATATAGAGCATCCCCGTATCGGGAGGCAATCCCTCACGGAAGGCGAGCCCGAACAGAAGCTTCTCCGGCGTATCGGCCACCTCCGTTTCAAGCTGTTTTCCGCTCGGGAATGTAACGACAATGATGTCGGAATCCTTGCGTCCTGTCAAAAAGATGCTGGCGCTCACCAACAAGACCGCGAGCAGAACCAACGTAATGACTCGCGTGCGTCTCTGTGCGCGCGATGATGTCCTGTCGTCCACCATGCGCTCCTCAGCCGTAGCGCTCCCGTAGCCCCTCACATCGTTCCCACGCCCTGGGCCAATTGGCCCATAAGCCCGCGCCAGCTAGGCCCAAAGATCGCACGCAGTTCTGTTGACTTGAAAAATCTTGCCGGTCTAGAATAACGAATAATCTTTTCGCGGACTATGGACGCTGCCGGCGTTGCTTGTCAACACGGGTTCACTCATTGGCTTACTGAGGTTAGGTTTTAGAAGGAGGCGAGGGTCATGGCATTGTTGATCACCGATGAATGCATCTCCTGTGGGGCATGTTTGCCCGAATGTCCCAATGAGGCAATCTTCGAAACCCGGAGCGATGCCGAGGGCAAGGGCTATCACGTCGGAGAGGGCCAGGGGGTCGGAGACAATATCTATGTGATCACGCACGATCGGTGCACCGAGTGCGTCGGTCATTTTGATGAACCGCAATGTGCCGCTGTCTGTCCCGTCGACAACTGCTGCATTTCGGATCCCGGGTATCCCGAAGCCACCGAGGTGCTCTTGGAGAAGGCCCGGAAACTAAATCCGGATAAGGTGATTGATGCGAATAAGGTGTGGAGCGGCGTGCGGAATTGAGCCGAAGCTCGCACACACTTTGCGCATAAGCAGCCGGTCGGGTGCTTTCATCGAAAAGGCCTCGGACCTTTAGGTCCGAGGCCTTTTTACCACGCAGGAACGCATTCACCTCTTTCCTAGCTTTCTTTGCCCTTGACACGATAGAATAATCAAGACCTGAATCGGACTATCCCGCCGTTGGGGACCGAACGGGGGTGGCAACTTCGCTCGATCTCCATAACTTAGCAGCGGAGGTGCCGTCATGCCATTTCGTCAAGGACTGGTGCTTCTCTTCGTCCTTGTCGCGTTGTTATCGGTGCCGAATGTCGGCATTGCTTCGACGGAGGACGTGGTGAGCATCATTGAGCGCTTCGTCACGTCACAATTTCCCGATGCTCTCAGCCACTTCTGGGTGATCAACAATACACAGTGGGATGGCGACGAAATGATTGTGGATGTGAGCACCGTGGTGTTGGAGCGACGCCTCAAGGACCCGGTATCAAGTCGCTTTCTCCTTCTGATCGTAGCAGGTCACCTCGAGGCCGCTCAAAGCGTGCCGCTCGAGGATCAAGCCGAGTGTCGCGCCGAAACAACGTAATCCTTCGGTCAGGTCAGTTCTTCTCTCTATCCGATTGAACGACAACGCCCTCTCCACTCAGCAAGTGGAGAGGGCGTTGCGCTTTACGCCGGAGATATCTTCCCGGCGAATAATCTACTTAATCATGAGCAGCTTCCCGCCCACATGCGCCGGATGCAGATGGCACCGATACACAAGCGTATTGCCGGCCGTGGCATAGAACAAGTCACTCGTCGGAACGCCGATATATTTGGTTTCGCCCGGCTTAAGGACCAGTTGCGCCCGCAACACGGTGGGGGCTGCACCTGCAGTATCCGCTGTCATCAGGAAGCCATGCTCCGCGGTAGAGTTGTTGGTAACCTTCAGCAAGAGCGGACGGCCGGGCCGCACCTTGAAGTCAATGATCGTCGCGGGCGGGTACCAGGTCTTCATGTTGCCGATCTCGATCGAATACAACTCCGCATCCACATCGAGTTCCTTGAACGGCTGGCCCACGACCGAACCGGTTTCCCAATCACCCACCTCCACACCGCCGGCTTGGAGGGCGAATGCGCCCGAGGCCCACGCCATGACTATCGTCAGGCCGAAAAATACCGATAATAGCGTCTTGCCCATAACCTACCTCCTTAAGAGAGAAGAAGAGATGTGATTAGGTTGGTGAATAACTCCCGCCTTCACGAAGCTCTTACCGTGCTTCAGTGGCAACGACGGAGTCTCGCGTGCCTCTGGTCGCCGCCTTTGAGAGGGCACCCTTATAGCACAGTGGGCAAAATAGAAGCAAGTTGATTGTGAGCCCAAAACCCCTCAGTTTTTCTATGTGATCTGCCTGATCTGTCTCGGGGCTCGGTCCGTTTTCCCGATCCGACTGCTACATGCCTTGGAGCCGGCCTTCGGGCCTGCCCGATCCGACCAAGAGGTCATACGGAGCATAGTCATCGGTCAAGGTCATGCCCGGAGGCCACGGTAGGTCTCGACGCGTGCTCAGCAAGGCGAGAATGTCGGGAGGCAGGCGTCGCGCTGCGACCAAGTTCGCGACCTCCCGGATCACGGCGTCAATCGGAGTCCGCTCAATCGGCCGGCCGGCGAAGAAGATCAAGTTCGCGGCCCCCGGCTGCGGCGTCTTCCACGGCCCTTTGACGGAAAACCACTCGATGTCTGGGAAACTGTTACTCATCGTTTGCACAACCGCTTGGGCGCGCATTCGGTCGCCATCGTCGCCTGAGGATGCAAGGTTGACGGCCAGCACGCCTTCGGGGTTGAGGTGCGCGCGCAACTCCGCAAAGAATTCCGCCGTCGTGAGGTGAAACGGTATGAGATGTCTCGCGAACACGTCGACCCAAATGACGTCATAGGTCCGGGGCGTCGTCCTCAGAAATGCCCTCGCGTCTTTCACGTAGACAAAATGGTTTGCCGGCGGCTGGTAGTCGAAATACGTTTCCGCCATTCGCACCACCGTCGGATCCAATTCGACGATATCCAGCTCGAGCTGGGGCCAGACCATGGCCAACCATTTAGCGAGGGAGCCTCCGCCGTGGCCCAAGATCAATCCCCGCTTCGGTTCAGGCGTATACGCCAAGGCGCCGACGAAGAGTTGGCTATAGGGAAGAAACAGCGTTTGAGGATCCGCTTTCCACATCACGGCATGGAAGGTGCGGTCCAACACCAGATACCGGAAGAGCTCATCGTCCCGCACTCGGACCTGCTGATACGGACTGTCTTCCTGGTGGACTGGGGCCGAGAGCATCTCGATCGGATGATGCGCCAACCACCCCAAGGACAGAATAAGGGCACCGAAGGCGCCGACAGGTTTGGCGGCCGACCCTAGCGCGCGCCACAACCACAATAATCCCAGCCCGGCCTCGATCCATCCTAACCAGGCAACGAGCGCCCGGGTTCCGACCCAGGAAAGAAGGAAGAAGGCGGTCCCCCAGGTGCCGACCAGGCTCCCGATCGTCGACACGGCGATCATGCGGCCGGTGTGGCGCCCCAGATGCCCCATGTCCGACACGGCCAAGCGAAGCAAGGCGGGCAAGACTCCGCTCAATCCGAACGCGGGAGGAGCCAAGAGTGCACCGGCGGCCAGACAAGGACCCCAGCGAGGATCTTCGACCACCCCTGCGACCTTGAACATGACGGGCTGACCCGCCCATGCGAGCAAGAACGTCCAAACTCCGGACAAGAGCAACAAACCGGCAAGGACTCGACTGGCCGGGCGGCGGTCCGATATCCAGCCCCCGAACGCGTAGCCGCTGCTCATCGCCGCGAGGATCACGCCGATCAAGGCGCCCCACACGAACAGAGAATTCCCAAACACGGGAGCCAACAAGCGGCTGCCCAGAATTTCCAAGGCCATGACGACTGCCCCCGAAACGAAGGCAGTGCTGAGGAGAAAGAAGGAGGAGTGAGCGTGGCCCGGCGAGGGTTGCGTCATGCCGGTTGGAACTGAGGACGGACGATCAACCAGACGGAGCCGCGGCCGACCGCAAGCGAGGCGATCACAAGGTCCCCCAATTCTTGAAGTAGCGGAGCAGGTCCCTGACAGAAAGCATGCCCACGATGCGCCCCTCTTCCGTGACCGCGAGATGCCGGATGCCCTTTTCCGCCATGATGTCGCTGGCGGAGTGGGCGGACTG
>CAZZPI010000283.1:0-4045 GCA_964655865.1 uncultured Nitrospiraceae bacterium | reverse complement strand
GCGCGGCTTTCTGGCTGCGGGCATCCACTGTGGAATCAAGAAACCAGGGTTGCTGGACCTGGCTCTCGTGGTCTCCGAACAGGAAGGTCCGATCGCCGGCGTCTTCACGACCAATCAAGTGGCGGCTGCACCCGTGGTCTTGGATCGACTCCATCTTCGCAAGGGTCGCGGGCGGGCGATTCTCGTCAACAGCGGGAACGCCAATGCCTGCACGGGTCCAGCAGGGGTGGCTGTCGCCCGGGAGATGGCACGGCTGGCAGCCCACAGTTTGAAGGTGCCTCTTCACACCGTCTTCGTCGGCTCGACGGGCGTGATCGGACAGCCGTTGCAGATCGAGAAGATTCGTGCGGGATTCCCCTCGCTGATGAACCGCCTCGGGCGAGCGGGCGGTGTCGAAGCCGCCAGGGCCATCCTCACAACCGACCTGCGAATCAAGCAAGTCGCGCTTCAGGACCGGCTCGGAGGTCGCACCGTAACGATCGGAGGTATGGCCAAGGGATCGGGTATGATCCACCCGAACATGGCGACGATGCTCGCCTATCTGGCGACCGACGCGGACATCGGCCGATCGGCGCTCCAGCGCGCGCTGATTGCGGCCGTGGACCAGACGTTCAATTGCATCTCGGTCGACGGCGACACGAGCACCAACGACACCGTGCTGTGCCTCGCCAACGGCGAAGCGGGGAACGTTCGGATCACCGAAGGCTCGGCGGAGTTCCGCCTTTTTCAAACCATGCTGACGCAGGCGTGTCAGAAGTTGGCCCTCCGGATCTGCCGCGACGGCGAGGGAGTCACCAAGATCGTGAAGATTTTGGTGAGCGGCGCCAAGACCCACGGCGATGCCCATCGGGTTGCCAGCACCATCGCGACTTCCAACCTGGTCAAAACCGCGCTCTTCGGCGAGGATGCGAACTGGGGCCGCGTGATGGCGGCGGCGGGACGAGCCGGGGTCCCGCTTCGACCCCGATCATTAAGCCTCTCGTTCGACGGGGTCCCGATGGTGAGGCAAGGCCGCGGGTTGGGCTCGCGAACGGAGCACAAGATCGCCGCCGTGTTTCGCAAGAAGGAATTCACGATCCACCTTGACCTCGGCCAAGGTTCCGCGCAGGCCCACGTGTGGACGACTGACCTCTCCTACGATTACGTGCGGATCAATGCAAGCTATCGCTCGTAGCAGCTATATCCCCGCGCTAATACTTGAAAAGGCGGAGGGACTGTGCTAGCGTGCTCAGGCTTTGCGGCTGTATTGAGTTACGCGTTACTGGGGGCGCGAAGCGTCGAAATAAAGAGGACAATCTTAAATCCACATCGGCGTATGGCGCGCCGCGCAGCTTGAGAATAAGAGGGAGATCCCCTCTCGCCCGCCCAGGCGGGCGCTCTGCAAGCTACGGAGGGAGGTGAAGGCATGGGAGTCGTGACGATCAAGGACTTATTGGAAGCCGGGGTTCACTTCGGACACCAGACGAACCGGTGGAACCCCAAAATGAAGAAGTTCCTTTTCGGCGAGCGGAACGGGATCTATATCATCGATCTGCAACAAACGCTCGAGCGCCTGGAGCGAGCCTGTGCTTTCATCCGCGACACGGTGGCCAGCGGGGATGCGGTCCTGTTCGTGGGCACCAAACGGCAAGCGGCGGAGTTGCTCGAAGAAGAGGCCAAGCGAGTCAACATGTTCCACGTCAACCAGCGATGGTTGGGCGGCATGCTCACCAACTTCCAGACGATCCGCCGAAGCATCGACAAGATGAAAAAGATGGAGGCAATCCTGGCGGACGAACATCACCACGGGCACACGAAGAAAGAAGTGGGCCAGATCCAGAAAGAGGTCCTGAAGCTGCAGAAAAACCTGACCGGGATCAAGAACATGAAAGCGCTGCCGGGCGCGGTGTTCGTCTTGGACACGCGGGTGGAGCGCATCGCGGTGCAGGAGGCCAACCGTCTCGAAATCCCGGTGGTGGCGATCGTCGATACGAATTGCGATCCGGACGACATCGATTATCCCATTCCGGGCAACGACGATGCGATCCGATCGATCAAGCTGATCACCTCCCTCGTTGCAGACGCCTGCATCGAGGGCGCTCATCTGCGCCAACAGAGGGAGGAGACCGAATTCGCCGCCGCACCGCCGGCCGAGGACAAATCGGCCGTCCTGAGCTTAGAAGGCGTTCCAGCGTCTTAACCGTCTCTCGACTCGGTCCCACTCTATCAGCAGAGGAGAAAAACTGGCATGGCCGGAAACACCGCGCTTGTCAAAGAGCTCCGGGAAAAAACCGGGGCAGGGATCCTGGATTGTCAGAAAGCGCTCGTTGAATCGGGCAACGATATCGCCAAAGCCGTCGACTATCTCCGCCAGAAAGGGCTCGCCGCCGCGCAGAAAAAAGCCGGTCGGGAGACCAATCAAGGTCTCGTCCACGCGTACATCCATGCAGGCGGCAAGATCGGGGTCCTGGTGGAGGTCAATTGCGAGACCGACTTCGTGGCCCGCAACGACGAGTTCAAGGCGTTCGTCAACGACGTGGCGCTTCAAGTCGCCGCGTCTTCGCCCACGTTTGTGCGGCGTGACGACGTCCCCAAAGAGGTCGTCGAGAAGGAGAAGAGCATTTACGAAGCGCAGTCCAAAGAAATGGGGAAGCCGCCGGCCGCATGGCCCAAGATCGTCGAGGGCAAGCTCGAGAAGTTCTATCAGGAAACCTGCTTGCTCGAACAGGCCTTCATCAAAGACCCGTCCATCACGATCAACGATCTCCTCAACCAAAAGATCGCGAAGATCGGCGAGAACATGAACATCCGCCGTTTCACCCGGTACCAGTTAGGCCAAGCATGAGCCCCGCCAAGTACCGGCGCATTCTCCTCAAAGTCAGCGGAGAGATGCTGGCCGGCGAGCAGGGGTACGGTATTCAGCCGTCGGTTCTCGAGGGGCTTGCGGACGAGATCGCCGCCGTTGTGGCCTTGGACGTAGAAGTCGCCGTCGTCATCGGCGGTGGGAACATTTTCCGCGGCATCGCCGCCAGCGCTTCCGGCATGGAACGCGCCTCGGCCGATTACATGGGGATGCTGGCCACCATGCTCAATGCCCTGGCGCTGCAGAACGCGCTCGAGCGCAAGGGCATCATGACGCGTGTCCAGTCCGCCATCGAAATGCGGCAGCTTGCCGAGGGCTACATCAGGCGACGCGCCATCCGCCACCTCGAGAAGAAGCGCGTGGTGATCTTCGCGGGTGGGACTGGAAACCCGTACTTCTCCACCGATACGGCCGCGGCGCTCCGCGCGATGGAAATCGGGGCCGAGGTGATCATGAAAGGCACCAAGGTCGACGGGATCTATGACGCAGACCCGGTTAAGCATCCTCAGGCCAAGAAATATTCGGCGATTCCGTTTATCTCGATTCTCAACCAGAACCTCAAGGTCATGGATTCCACGGCCATCAGCCTCTGCATGGACAACAAGCTTCCTCTCATCGTGTTCAACTTGAAAGACAAAGGAAACTTCAAACGGGTGGTCGAAGGGGAGCCGATCGGCACATTCGTGACCACCTGACACGCAATCAGTCGAGCGACGCTCGACACGGGAGAGGGCCCGAACTGATTCCCCTCCCGTACCCACTGACGAACGACGAGGCGCCTATGTCGAATGCACAGGCCGTCCGACAAAAGGTGACGCAACACATGGAAGGAGCCTTGGAGCACCTCAAACGAGAACTCGCCGGCTTGCGGACGGGCCGGGCTTCCGTCGCTCTTCTGGACGGAATCAGGGTCGACTACTACGGTACTCCAACTCCGCTCCGACAGGTGGCCAACGTCGCTACGCCGGAGGTGCGGCTCATTACCGTTCAGCCTTGGGAAACCGGCATGATCAAGGAAATCGAGAAGGCCATCGCCGCATCGAACTTGGGGTTGAACCCCTCGAATGACGGCAAGATCATCCGCGTTCCCCTTCCTCCCCTCACCGAAGAGCGTCGTCGGGAGCTCACGAAGGTCTGCAGAAAATACGGCGAGGATACGAAAGTCCAGCTTCGCGGCTTTCGTCGAGACGGCAACGAAGAATT
>CAZZPI010000282.1:0-4057 GCA_964655865.1 uncultured Nitrospiraceae bacterium | reverse complement strand
GGCGTGCAGGTGGATGTGGTGCATCCGAATGAGGTGAAGTGGATCACGGAGAGTCGGGGCAAGACCGATCGGGTGGATGCGAAGAAGCTGGCGGAGTTGGCGCGAGCGGGGCATGTGGTGGAGGGGCCCGTGCGGGAGCTGCGGGAGTTGGTCAGTGCGCGGCAGCAGTTGCAGAGCAAACGCATCGCCTTGATCAACACGATCCGGGGGTATGTGTATCAAGAAGGCCATCGCCTCCCGGAGAAGTTCTTTGCCGGGGCGACGTGGCGGACGAAGCTGGTCCGGCTGCCGGTGAGCGCCCCGCTGCGGCTGATCATTGAGACATTCATGACGAGCATCGCGGCGCTGGTCGCGGCCGAGCAGCAACTGACAGCCCGCTTGCGGGCGACGGCGGATCCGCGCTGTGACGTGGTGGAGACGATTCCGGCCTTTGGGCCGGTGGCGTCCCGCGTCCTGGTGAGCGCGGTGGATGAGGCGCGCCGCTTCGACGACCAGAAAGCCGTGGCCAAGTATGGCGCCCTTGCGCCCACGATCTATCAGAGTGGGGCGGTCCGGCAGCTCGGGCGGATCAATCGCGATGGGCGGGGCGAGGTCCGGCGGGTGTTATTGCAATGCGCCCATACGGTGGTGCGGATGAAGAGTCACGGGGCGAAACCGCTCCAACAGTTCTACGCGCGGATCGCCCGGCGACGGGGGAAGAAGATTGCGGTCGTGGCCTTGGCGCGGAAGCTGCTGACCACCGCCTATGGCGTGCTGAAGTCGGGACAGCCGTATGATCCGCGCAAGCTGCAGCCGGCATAAGGGGACGCGTGTCGGAGACGGTCGGACCAGGTTGCATCGCCATGATGGACAGGCACGGACAGTGAGCCCGCATGTGCCTTGAGGCACGCACCTCGTCTTGGAGATTGGGCGGCTGTCTTTGAACCGGAAGGTTGGGCCTGCCTGTGCGTGCCGCACGCAGACAGGCGACTTGATCCCGCATGGGAGGTTAACGGTCCATCTATTATCACCAGGGCCTCATGTTGACTGTTGACAGAGGCCCTATTCATGGGAGGGCATCATGAAATACGCTGCAATGACTGCCGGAGCGCTCGGATTGTTGATGGCGATGATTTCGCTGGGCATGGCTCAAAGTCAGCACTTCTCGGAAGCGATCACGCATGCGCAAGCGGCAGTGGCGCAAGGGAAGCAGGGCTACCCGGCCGCGTTGGTCACACAGGCGCAAGAGGCGCTCAAGCATGCCGAGATGGCGAAGGAGCAAATCAGAAGCCCACACCTTGAAGAAGGGATGCGCTTCTTGAAAGAGGCGATCGACCAGGGCAGACGGGGCCAAGGCGAACCGGCCACGAAGTCGGCCGAGAGCGCCCTGACGCATTTCCAGGAACTCAACCAGGCGTCTTCCGAGACGGCGCAAGGGGACAGAGGGGAGACAGGTTATTAGGCGACTTCCTGCCTGTGACCCAGGAGCTACTGATGTCAGCGATCCATTGTCTTCGCGAGGATTTGGAGACTCTACCCTGCCACTGATGGGATTACGGCCGCGTGCCCTCGTCCACGCACTACCCTTCCTCTTTCTCAGCGGATGTATATACCATGCCGCCTATCCGGACTCATGGCCTCGACTCTCGGATGTACCTTCAGATGATTGTCGTCAGCATGAGGGCACCTACGCAGACCGCGGCGAGATGCCGGACTCATCGCTTCAGCCCTCCCTCACGCGCGAGCTCTTCGGCCCTCACACGGAATGGCTGATCGCCACGCGGGTCTCGTTCACACGACCTCACAGGGAGCTTTTGGGTATCACCGTGTGGAGTGGGAACCAGCGCCTGTTTACTCGCACGGTGGAGGCTCAGGCTGGAGACTTTGTCTGCGAGGCAGGGCGTTTGATCATCCATGACCGTCGCTGGTTCGCAGTGAATGTGCTCGCGGGGAGGGAGGCAGTCACGGCTGAACTCTATCGTTCGGAGGAATTCTTGGTGGTACAGGTCAGAACCTTTAACGCCGGTGTATTCATCATCGTGCCGATGGCCGGGATTATGACCGCCTGGTACCGGTTCAAGCGACTGGACGAATAGTCCGGCCGGTATCCTTGCTCCGTTGCCTCGGGGTCGTACACATAAGCAGTGTGCTGGAGTAAAATTGCGGAGCATGAAGAGGAACGGAGGTGGGGTATGGAATTCCGAGGATCACCACCGAAACAGGCCTCCTGCCTGCGTTCAGTTGGAATCGGGATTGTCTGCGTGGCCGGACTGGGGAGCGCGTCTGTAGCAAGTGGAAGCGGAGAAACGAGCAGGTCCTGGCCGGCTTCGTCCCAACAGAACGGAGCTCGCATTTTTCATCATGGCGTCACGGCCCAGGGCCGTGTCGTCCAGAACAGTCACGGCATGGAAGGCGTGGGTTGCGCGATGTGCCATGGCGAGGATGGTCGTGGCGGGACGATGCATGGCATGTTTGCTCCCAACATCACGTTTTCCTTTCTGACGAACCAGGGCGGCTATCAGGACCCGTATGGGCGTAGGCGCCCGCCGTACAACGAAGAATCGGTGAAGGCGGCGATTGTCGCTGGAATCGACGCCGGTGGCAACCAGCTCAATCCGGAGATGCCGCGATGGACTGGGCTCACGGCGAAGGACTTGGAGGATCTGATCGACTATCTGAAGGCGTTAGGCCGGCCCCGCAGCGACCAGCTCGGCGGATCGGAGGGGATTTGAAGTCACTGATGGGTATGTCGGGTGCCATGTGATGAACGATGCAACGAATTAGGTGCCAATCGGTCTATGATCCTTGAAAGTTTGAGACAGGAGAGGGTGGATCACTTTGCCGGGCTCGCGGTGTGGCAAGAGCCCGACCTCTGCGACCGCCTCGGGTGGTACCGCCAAGTTGCCGCGAACCGGATGCCTGCCAAGTTTCGCATCGCCCGGTCCATTCTGGTGGATATGACATTGGCCGATGCATCGGAAGAGGTCTTATGGGAAACCCTTGATCGCCAGACATCAACTTTCCTCCTCCTCTGGAGCGACATTCGATCAGGCGCAATGTCCTTGCCCGCCTCGCCGCAGGATTCTCTTCACCGAGCCAGTCTGCTCGATCTCTGCAGCGAGCTGGCCCGTCAGATGCTCCGCCATTGCAACTTCTGCCGGTGGGACTGCCGAGTCGATCGCGCGCATGGCACACAAGCCGGCACCTGCAAGCTGGCCGAGGACTCACGGGTGTCGAGCTATTTTCATCATCACGGAGAAGAGCTGATCTACCGAGGGCGGGAAGGGTCGGGGACGATCTTCTTCTCATCGTGCAATATGCGCTGCGCGTTCTGCCAGAACGGCGACATCAGCACGGACAAGGATCAAGGCGTGGTTGTCTCCGCGCGCACGTTGGCCACCATGGCTTGGCTGTTGGGTAACGAAGGATGCCACAACGTCAACTGGGTCGGCGGCGAGGCAACGATTCATTTGCATACCATCGTCGAAGCGATCGCCTTGTTGGCTGAACTACAGCCCACTGCGGCGGACCTCCGCGAGGCCTTGCCTGTGAAGCACGACGACACGTTCGTGGCGCGCTTGAATCCTCGGCGCGCCGTCAACCGGAGGCCCTTCAATGTTCCGATGCTGTGGAACAGCAACTTCTTCATGTCGGCGCCGGCCATGAAGCTCCTGCGCCTGCTCATGGATGCCTGGTTGCCGGACTTCAAATTCGGGCCCGGCAAGTGCGCCGTCACGCTCGCGCGCACGCCGTGGTACTGGGAGACCGTGACCGGAAACCTCAAACTGATCCATGAGTGGGGAGAGGACTTTACGATCCGTCACCTGGTCATGCCCGACCACGTGGATTGCTGCACCAAGCCGGTCCTGGACTGGATCGCGCAGACGATGCCGGAGGTTTCGGTCAACATCATGGATCAGTACCGGCCGGATAACTTCTGCGATCCCCGCAGCCCCAATTACGACAAGAAGTATGGGGCGATTGCCCGCCGCCCGTTTGCCCAGGAAATCCTCGCGGCGTTCCGCTACGCGAAGCAGCTCGGCCTGCGGTTCGAGACGCTCAGCTATGAGCACAACAC
>CAZZPI010000281.1:0-4061 GCA_964655865.1 uncultured Nitrospiraceae bacterium | reverse complement strand
CTTTGAAACGCGCGGCAAAGAATCGCGGATTCCTGGCGTTGACTGCCGAGCAAGCCGCCCGGACGTCCTCGTCGTAGAGAGCCTTTCGGTTGTGCGACAGGCCTCGGATAGAGGGGCGATCGAGAAATCGCTCCCAGTCTGTGATTCCCTCGCTCCAGAAGCGACGCTCGGTCACTGAGCCGATGCCTTTGAGGAAGACGAAGCTCGAGGTCAACATGGTTCATCGCCCGCATTTGTGGGACGGATTGTAGCCTTGATTTCACGGAGGAAACAAGGTTAGATTCCGCGATCATCGCGGGTCGCCGTCCAGCGTTAAAGCCATCCGAAGGTCATGACGAGCGCAGGAAAACGGATCCGCATTCGTGTCGGAGGGGTCCAACTCGAAGCGGAGCTCAAGGCAACCAAGACGGCCGACGCGGTCTATGCCGCGCTGCCGGTGGAAGCTCGCGTGAACACATGGGGTGAAGAGTTCTACTTCAAGATGCCGGGGGTGAAAGATTATCGCGAAACGGCCACGACTCAGGTCAAGGTCGGAGACGTGGCCTTCTGGGGAACCGGTCAGGTGTTGGCCATCTTCTTCGGACGCACCCCGATGAGTGTCGGGGCAGATCCCGTCCCGGCGGATCGAGTCAACGTGATCGGCAAGATCCTCGGCGATCCCGCGCTGCTCCGACAAGCGCTGGCGGCCACCACGATCAGGGTCGAGCCTCTCTGAGTGCAGGGTGGGGTCACAGGTATGCGGCTCTCAAAGGAACGGGTCCGCCATCTGGCGGAGGCACTCCTGAACCGGCTGCAGCAGGAAGGGTATGTTGAGATCTCTGGCGACCGGAAGCGCGCGGTGGAAACTCTCGATGCGGCCATCACCAATGAGCTCAGCGTCGAGGATCGGTTGAATGCCGAGGTGCGTCAGCTCCTGCGGGCGTATGAGATGGAGATTGAGCGGGGGCAGGTCGATTATGAGAAGATGTTCACGATGATCAAGGCAAAATTGGTCCGCGAGCGCAAACTCATCTTGTAACCAGATCGCAGACTCAGTATGTTGTTGAGCGAGGAAAAGAGGACGCATCTTTCCCATGTGATCCTGGAAGCGTGCAAGTCGCTGCCGGGGGGTCGGATGGTGGGTGAGGAGAGCAAGGCGTTGCGGGAGATCAAACGCGTTCTGGCGGCTGAGTTGGTGCAGGAAGAGGAGATCGAACGGAAAATCCGCGCGAAGCTGTCGTCTTATTCGCGGCCAATCATCGAAGGGAGCCCCGAGTGGGAGGTGCTGTACAGAAAGACATTCGAAGAAGAGCGGCGGAAACAAGGAAAGCCATGATTGGAAAACGAACGAGCGTGGCTCACGGAGGACTTATGCGCTTCCTCGCGATCGGCCTATCAATGATGCTTTTGATGGCGGCTACCGCCTGCGTGAAGGAAAAACCCAAGCCCTTGGTGCCCTTGCCGCTGGCCCTTGGGGTCTCCGCGCAGGCAACCACCTATAACACGCAAGGTGCGCAAGCGTATAAAGGGGCTCAGTTCGTTGAGGCCAAGGATCTCTTTGCCAAGGCGGTTGCCGCGGCGCCGACGTCGGCGCAAGCCCATTACAATTTGGCCCTCGCGATGAACGCGCTGGGCGAGGCCGAGGAAGCCCGCCAGCACTTTATTGAAGCGGCCAACTTGGCTCCTGGTGACAAAGTGATCTGGGACTCGCCGGCGCTCCGGCCATATGGAAACCCCGAGGCACCCAAGCAGACCAAAGATCGTCCCTACGCCACGACGAGGCCTACTATAGGCAGCGGACCACGCTAGGCGCGGTCGATGATCCCAAGGGAGGAATCGAGTGAGTCAAGACCTTGCACCCGGCGAGAAGGCCCCGGACTTTTCGCTGCCGGATCAAACGGGCAAAACCATCAGTCTGAAGGATTTCAAAGGCCGACAGGTTGTCCTCTACTTTTATCCGAAAGACGATACTCCCGGTTGCACCAAGGAGGCTTGCGGGTTTCGGGATGCAATCAGGCGGATTACAAAAGCCGGCGCAGTCGTTCTCGGCGTGAGTCTCGACGGCAAGGAGTCGCACCAGAAGTTCATCAAGAAACACGACCTTCCCTTTTCGCTCCTGAGCGATGAGGATGCGGCTGTTTCAAAGGCCTTCGGTGTGTACAAGCAGAAGAATATGTATGGGAAAAAATTCTGGGGGATCGAGCGCAGCACCTTTCTCATCGATCCTACGGGGCGGTTGAAATCGATCTTTCGAAAAGTCAAAGTCGATGGCCACACGGAGGAGGTGTTGAACGCGCTCAGGTAGGGATGCGCAATTATCGGATGCCCATCTGCGGCCTCATCAGTCGACCGCCGTCTGTTTCCCGGCTTTATTTTCCTCCCCTCGATCCATGACGAGAGCAACGGCTTAACTTTCATAACGGCGATGTCCATTTCGACCCGTCCTTGCCTCGGCTTCATGATCTGGCTCTTCGCCGGTGGGCTCGTGCTTGGAGCGGCTGTAGCGGTCTCCTCTCCGGCAGAAGAAAAGGTTGAAGGCCAACTGCTCCTCAAGGACGCGCTGGCGACACCGAACGAACCGGTCAGCGTCGAGGTGCTGCTGGTGCGGAAAACCCTGCTCGGTCAGGCCGGGCTGGGGGGCGAACCGATTGAGTTGCTCATTGATAAGAAAACCGTTGCTGCCGGCATGACAGGCGGCGATGGCCGGGCGTTCATCGAGTATCGGCCTCAGACCCGTGGGACGTATCGGATAACGGCTAGGGTGGGCCGCACCTCGCGGGTGACCGCCGCTGAAGACACGGCGACGTTGGCCGTCTGGGAACGGCGGCAGCCGCTTCTTCTGGTCGAGGCCGGCGCGCTCATGGAGGAGCCACCCTCCGAGCCTCTGCCCGGTCTGCCGTTGACGCTGAGGCGTCCGGCCGTTCCCAAGGCCATGCCCGAGGCTCCCGACGAACTACAGAGGCTGGGTCGATTCTATTACAACGTGATCTATCTTCTCTGGTCCGCCGACGAGGAGGTTGTGTTCGATTTGGCGGAATTGCGACGGTGGTTGCAGCAGCAGAAGTTCCCGCTCGGGTATGTGGTGAAGATGCAGCCGGGGCGAGCGGCGTTGGGGAACTATCTCGAACAGCTGAAGCAACAAGGATGGTCCACAGCCAAGATCGGGATCGGGCGAACTCGGGCTTTTGCCGAGACGTTGGTCGAGCACCGCCTCGACGTGATCATCGTGCCTGAGCCGAGTCGAGGAGATTTCCCGCGCAAGGTCAGAATCGCAAAGGATTGGAAAGAGGTCAGGAGGAAACTCTGACCCGAGCAAGTGGCCCCATACTGTGCGCCCGGTGGCTCATTCTTCTTTCATGTTCTACCGCTTGGGGTGGGAAACGCTTTTCATGATGCGAAACGACAGATTGTGGGCTGGGTACGGCCTACCTATGTGTGCTGACGAACAATCATCTCGATGAGGTGAAAGACGGAGTCTCGCGCGAGTACCCGGGAAAAGTCGTCGCCTTCAGGAAGGAATTTATGGGTGAGAGCGGAGAGACAACCGACGGCCCGTGATCTCTTTGGTAGTGGGAGAACAGCCCGCGTGCAGGGCTCCGGAGGGCAACCGGAAAAGACCCTGGCCGGATCCGGCTCTTCTTCGAGCTGGACCCGGCCAGGTATGCGACAATGGCGCGATCCGAGAGGAAAGGAAGAGTCGCCGACCTATGGAGCGAGCGAATTTTCCCCGTTGGCCCAATTCAAGGAGCCGCCGTTCACATGCGAGGAGAGGCCTGCCGACATGTTGTTCAGCCCGCCGCTGACGGTCGCGTATTGGGCTGAGATCCAGTTGGCTCGCCCGAACACGAACCCGCCGACGGACGAAAACGCGTTCTGGACTCCTCCGACAAGATTATGTGATCCGCTGCGCATGGCGCCCGTGAAATCAGGCCCACCAGGCACAGGCCCCGAAGGAGTCGGTCCTTCGTTGTACCCGAGTATCAAATTGCCGAGGCCGGTAGGAGTCCCGTTATCATCCGTTCGGCCAGATCCGCTGCGAACGTGCACATTCACTCCGGTAAAGATCACATGAGGTCCCTTGA
>CAZZPI010000280.1:0-4062 GCA_964655865.1 uncultured Nitrospiraceae bacterium | reverse complement strand
AGTTGGCGCTGTCGACCACATAGATGTAGCCACGCACGCGGTCCACTGCGATGCCCCAGGGTGCATTAAACTGCCCCTCGCCGTTGCCGCGCGAGCCGAACTTCATCAGGTAGCCGCCCAGCTTTCCGTCGAATTTTTGGACGCGATGGTTGTTCGTGTCCACCGCCCAGACATCTCCCTTCGCGTCGCAAGCGATGCCCGTGGGATTGTGGAAGTTGGCATTGGCCGAGCCAAAATTCCCCCAGAGGATGATGAAATTGCCTGCTCCGTCGAACTTTTGGATGCGGTTGTTGCCGTTATCCACCACAAAGAGACAGCTCTGCTGATCGACGGCCAACCCGTACATCGGCGCCATGAACTCCCCTCCGTGCAGGAGGGATGCGCCTCGGCCCGGCCTGCCCCACTTGGACACGCAGAGGTAGCCGGAGGTGTTGACCAGGATGCTGGCGCTCGCGGGCGTCGAGACGTTGTTTCCGACGTCCTTGAACCAGACGAAGATCGTCTTTTGCCCATCGCCCGGCGATAAGATGAAGGGGATCGTGGCGCCGAATTTGATGGCCCGATCGACTTCCACCCAACCCGGCGTGCCCGCCATCGGCGTCATGGGATTCTCGGAGATGTAGTAGGCCGCCACGCCGGTGTCCAGATCCGTCGCGGAGATGGTCACCACCACTTCCGGAGAATTGGTCATGAAGGCCCCGTGATTGATCACTGCGTAGGGGTTCTGGGGCGCCGTGATGTCGATCAGCACCGGCGTCGCCGTCACCTCCTCCGAGAGAGCGCTTTCCCCGCCGTCTTCGTAGACCGCCGTGATCGCATAGGAGTAAGGGATGTCGTTGGTGAGTCCAGTATGATTGAACGGGCTGCTCACGCCTTCGATCTTGGTGGCGGTTTCCACCGTCAAATTCGGGGATGTATGGAAGTAGACGTTGTACGAGACCGCGCCGCGCATGTCCGTCCAACTGAGGAATGTTTCCGTATCCCCGGGCTTCACTGCGATCCCGCGCGGAGCCGGATACTTCGCGGGCTCAGCCGGCTTCTGCTGCGCTTCCTTGCCCCGATTGATTTCTTCCTCGGTCGGCAAGTACTTCACGACCCGGTGATTACCGCTGTCCACGACGTAGACGTTCCCCTCTCTGTCCACCGCAACACCGGACGGGAAGTTGAGCTGGCCCTCCGCCTTGCCGCGATTGCCCCATGAACAGAGGAACGTGCCGTTTCCGTCGAACTTCTGGATGCGATGGTTCCCCTGATCCACCACATACACGTTGCCCAACGCATCGCACGCGAGACCCCAGGGAGACTTGAACTGTCCCGGCCCGCTCCCCTCCTTGCCCCACTTCATCAGGAAACTTCCTCGGGCATCGAATTTCTGAATGCGGTTATTGCCCTCATCAGCTACAAAGATGTTCCCGACGAAATCGACGGCGACGCCCCGCGGGAAAAAGAAGGCTCCGTCGAAGCTGCCGTCCCGCCCCCACTTGAGCAAGGGAGTTCCATCCGCGGTGAACTTCTGGATGCGCGCATTACTGGTATCAGCTACATATATGTTGCCTTCCTGATCCGTTGTCACTCCCCATGGCGCGTCGAATTTCCCCATATCGGCTCCCCGCCAGGCGAAACCGAACTTGCCCCAGGCCTTCATAGGATTCCCGTCGGCATCGAGCCGCTGGACACGGTTGTTCCCCGTATCCGCGATATACACGTATCCCTGCGGGCTGGTCGCGAGACCACGCGGATAGTAGAAGCCTCCTTCTTCCGTGCTAGGCTCGCCACCCCAGCGAGAAAGACATTGTCCGTCTTTGTCGAATTTTTGAATGGAGTGATTATCGGTATCGGCAACGTAGAGGTTGCCTTCCTTGTCGATCGCGATCCCAGTGGGCGAACTGAACTGCCCGTCTTCGACTCCCTCTTCGCCGATAATCTGCGCCAACAAGTACGGCGAGGGAATCGCCATGACCTCCTGGGACTCCGCGCTCTCACCCTTCGGCGTGACCACGGTCACCACATAGTGGTAACAGGTTCCGTTCGCGAGGTCGTCGTGGACGAATGGTGGAGAGGGACCTTCGATGCAGGTGGCTTTCTCTTTCTTGACGCCGATAACGGTCTTGAAATCTTCTAGCCCGGCGATCGGCCTTGTGAGCTCGGAAAATTTGATCTGCACGCCCTTCGACGTCAGAAAGTAGACGTTGTAGTACATGGCATCCGGTACCGGATCCCATGTTAATGTGATGCGCCCATTGCCCGACTTGGCGGTGAGCCCTGTGGGGGGAGGAGGCAGCTCTTCCGCCTCAGTCACGGAATCCCCGGCACCCCATTCCTCCTTCGCGCCCTCTGCCGTCAGAAGATGGCGGCGGGACATCTGGAACATTTCATCGAAAAGCCACGCTTTCATCATGGTGCTGCCTCGTGTTGCTTGTGGTGGTAACGCGGCAAGAATTCTTGTCTTTAAGAGATTAGCCTCGCAGTCTAACAAAGCGAAAAGAAGGGAGTCAACGGGCGGCCTGACTACTCGTGTCTTGGTCCGTATGCCCGAACGTTAGCGCAGGCTAGCGGGCTGCTCTCTTGCTCCCGGAGCGCGCACCGGGACAATGTATCGAACCCCTCAAGCTACGGGCGGTGCTCGCTCGACGGCCGCAGTGAGACCAGCCAACCAGCCTCCTCTGAGATACGACATGCAAAGCCAGAATGACTAAATTGACACTGTGCAGGCGCGCTTCACAACCCGCACATCCAGCATCATTGATCGTTGGAGAACGGTGTGTTCGCCTGCGGTCAGAAGCGCGTCTAGGCGCGCTCAATGCGGGCTAGGGAGGTCTCCCGGTGGCAGAAATCTACTGGCCCAGGCTCCTACTCGTGGTAAACGGCGTAAGGTAGAACAATACCGAAGTCAGCCGGCCGCGAGCTCGGTGGTTTCCTCTTCAACTGGGGATTCTGGCGGGCAGGATGCTAACGATTCATCTTGTTGCTCGTCTTCTTCGATCGGCAGATACGCCTGCTCGCTTTCGCCGAGTTCCTTGAACTCGCGTAGCGGCGGCAAGGAGGAGAGATCTTTCAATCCAAAATGCTCCAGGAAAAACTTCGTGGTGCCGTACATGATCGGACGGCCCGGCACTTCCTGCCGCCCGACGATGCGGATAAGCTTTCGTTCCAACAACGTCCGTAGGACGCCGGATGTCTCCACCCCGCGAATACTTTCTAACTCAGCCCGAACGATCGGCTGCTTGTACGCGATGATCGCGAGCGATTCCAGGGCAGAGCGCGACAGTTTCGGCGCGGCCTTCGTCTTGTCCAACCGCTTGACCCACGGCGCGTACTCCGTTCTGGTCACCAGACGATAGCCTCCCGCGATCTCGACAAGTCGAAGACCTCGGCCTTCCTGCTCCAACTCGTCTCGCAGCCGATCGAGAGCTTCTTGCACCGCCGCCTTGGATGCATGTCCAAGGAGTGCCACCATTCGAGGCAGGGGAAGCGGTTCGGATGAAATGAACAGCAGCGCTTCGAGAATAGCCTTTAGCTCTTGCTGCTCGAATCGATCGATCCCCTCGCGGGCTGCTGAAGACCGCTCCCCTGCCGGAGCTTCAGCGTCAGCGTCGCCGATGCTGGGGCAGGCCTCCGCTGTCGTAGAGGCCATGTCCTCCGCGCCGATTTCCTCATCCACGTGCATGATTGTCGTGCTCATGTACTCCTCCATTCTGAATCTGCAAGAATGTCTATCTCAGCGTCACTGACGGGCGAGAATGCGCGGGACAACAGAATCGGCCCGAAGGTGGACGGCTGATAGACTCGTAACGCGCGGAGACGGATCAACTCCAACAAGGCTAAGAACGTGACGATGATGACCATCCGATGGCGGGCATCTTCGAACAGTTCTCCAAATGTGATGGAATCGCGGCTTTCCAGGGCCTCCAGGATCGCGTTCATGCGATCGCGGACCGTGAGATGGTCCGGCTCGATTTCCAGCAAGTGCTTGCTCGGATTTCTGGCAAGCACCTGCTGCAGGGCATCGACCAGATCAAAGAGCGTCACGTCCTCCAACAAGGTTTCATCGTTCTCCAACTG
>CAZZPI010000279.1:0-4079 GCA_964655865.1 uncultured Nitrospiraceae bacterium | reverse complement strand
GTGGAGCTTTTCCATGAGGCTCTGCCGGTGCTTTTCAACCGTCTTGACGCTGATTTTTAACCGGGCCCCGATTTCTCGATTCTTAAACCCGGCCCAAATCAGTTCGAGAATCTCCTGCTCTCTGGCGGTCAGCGCCTCAGGCCGTTTTTTCGGGGGTGGCGGAGTCAAATCCATGAGAGATTTCCGCGCGCGACCGCCTCGGGACGATTTACGCATCGCCATATATCACCTATGGTTTAACCTAACAGGTCTCATCTGGCCTACGCAACCTAGCCGTATCGCAATCGGAAGCAGATTATAAAAAAGATATGCCTCCAATGTAAATCGAGGGATTTTGGTCCTAGTAGAATTACGGGGCAATACTCCGAAGGGAGCTGATACTAGGGCGAGCTAGTGAGCAAACGACGCAGCAGCGTCCTTCCGGCCACTTATGGAGACTTTCTCACCGTATCTTATCGCGGCGCTGGTCGGGTTGGTGATCGGAAGTTTTCTCAACGTCTGCATTTACCGACTCCCTCGCGCAGAGTCCGTCGTATGGCCGGCGTCCCATTGTCCTGCTTGTGCTCGGCCGATCGCGTGGTATGACAATATTCCTCTGCTCAGCTTTGTAGTCCTCCTAGGGAGGTGCCGTGCCTGCAGGGCTCCGATTCCTTGGCGATACCCACTGGTCGAGGCTGCCAATGCCCTCGGCTATGTGTTGATACTCTGGCACTTCGGCATCGCGTGGGTCTCCGTCGCCTATATGATCTTGTTCTCTTCATTGCTCATCGTCACCGGCACCGATCTCTCACATCAGATCATCCCGGATGTCGTCACGAAACCCGGCATCGTCCTAGGTTTGTTGACTGGCATGACGGTCTTGCCGGGAGGATTCGTGAATTCCGCCCTTGGCGCATTGGCCGGATGGGGCTTGTTGAGATTCTTAGTGTGGGTGAGCCCGTATTTGTTCGGCAAACAGGGGATGGGCATGGGTGATGTCAAGCTGATGGCAATGGTCGGGGCGTTCCTTGGATGGAAGCCTGTACTATTGACGATCTTGATCGGGTCGTTGGTCGGCTCGATTGTAGGGGGCAGTCTCATAGCCTTAAACCGCCTCAGCCGGCGTGAGTATATACCTTTCGGCCCCTTTCTTGCCCTCGGCGCAGTCCTCTCACTCTTTTTCCACGGGCCCCTTCTCGCTTGGTACTGGGGGCTTTTCGACCTCACACGATAGTTGCCGGCTGCCTTCCTTTCCCGCTAAGCCTGGGCCATCCTGTATCTAATCGGTCCTCGACGTATCCATTCAGTCACAGCAACCTGGCTCAGCTCGCTTCTCGCCATGATCGCCTTGTCGCACGACGGACAGGGCGCAGCCGCGTGGTTTGCAGCCGAATTCAGCCACTCCGCATTACACCGCGCAGTGAAAGGGCTCTTGCACAGGGCCACCTAGAGGAGTCGACGGATGGGCATAGCTTTTGGATAGCCCCCTCGCGCAGCCCACTAAAGGAGGTTCGCGGATGGGCGGAAGGTCGGATCAGTCGAAGAACCGAATCAATGGAGAGGCTGGGATGAGCCTCGCCGAGTTGACCGTTGTCATGGCCATCATGGCTATCGTGCTAGTCATGGGCGGGGGCGCCCTCAGCGGAATCCTGGGGCGTGAGCAGACACAGACTGCTCTGGCTGATCTTGCCGGCCATCTGCGGTATGCGCGGCATCTGGCCATGACCCAACATGAACCGGTCCGAGTGCTCCTCGATGCCGATCGAGGGATCGTCTCAATAATGAAGAGCAGCTCTCCCGGTCGGCCGGAAGCCGAACTCCGACTTAGTGAAAAAGGGATCATGATCGTGCAATCGAGCGCCGGTCCAGTGGTCACGTTTTATCCAAGCGGCAGGTCTGCGACAGGTACGACCATTACGTTGCGCAATCAGCAACGGGAAACCAGGACTGTGACGGTCAGCGTGACCGGGCAAGTCTCGACCTATTGAGAATCTAGCGATGATCTGGCGGGCAAGGGAGCAGGGGTTCACATTAGTTGAACTGATGGTGGCGTTACCGATCTTGGCGATGGCGCTGCTCGGCGTGCTCGCGATGTTTCAGTGGTCCCTCCGGGGGACAGAACACGGTGCTTCGGCGCTGCGAGCGGTCGCGCTCGCGGAGTCCAAGCTGGTGCAGAAGCGCACGGTGGCTTGGGCGCAACTTCTCGAAGATCGCGGCGAGGACGGCGGAACCGGCGGCTCGATGCGCGATGACGGTCTCGGTGCGGACCTGGTCGCGGGCGATGGGATCTATTCGGCGCAGCGCGATCGCGATGGCGTCCACCTCGTCTGGACTGTCCAGTTCGACCGATCAGGCCCGCCTGCGACCGCAGGGCTGGCGACCATCACGGCCAGGGCTCACTATGTCTCGGTCTCAGGTCAGCTCAGGCAAATCCTTCTGGGCACGATGCGGGCGAATCCTTCGTATGTGGGTGAGTGAAATGAGGGAGGCGACGGGACATCAGCGCGAAGTGCGTTCCTCCGAGAACATATCAATCACCGGTAACATAGCCGGGATGTGTTTGACGGAAATTCTGATCGCAATGGCGGCCGCCCTAGTCGTCTTGACTGCTGTGCTGGAGACGATCCAGTCGTGCGATCGGATGTTTCGAGCCCATCGGAACAAGACCGCTCATCAGCAGGAATTGCGTGTCGCCCTGGATCTGCTCAATAGCGAGCTGAAGACAGCGGTATCTTCCAAGCCGTCCCAATCGCCCATTCACGAAAGCACGGCGACCTCCTTGGCCTTTGACGCGAATCTCTCGGGGTTGATCACGAAACTCACTCGCGCGGTTGGGACAAGTGACGTGGAGCTTCCTGTCGAGCAAGCGAGCGGGTGGCCCAGCGGGAAACGACTGGTGGTGTGTCAGGCCGATCGATGTGCTGAGGGTCGACTGGCCCGGGATGGGACAAGACGGCTTATCGTCTTGGCCGCCCCCTTAGGACAAGAATTCGCAGATGGCAGCACCGTTTTCGTGCTGAATCGGGTTCGCTATTACTCCATCGATGCCGGGGGAAGGAAGGTCCGCGTCATGCGCGCTGTGGACGGAGGAGTGGGGATGCTGGTCGAAGGGATTGCTCGTTTCGACTTCAGTCACTGGACCGAGGATGGAAGACCGGCGGCTGCTCCGGGACGGGTGGCTCGCGTGCGTGTGCGGACGAACGTGACGGAAGAGTCGCAACCAATTGAACAGGACTTTGGCGTGCGGGCGTCATGAAGAGAGGAAAGGCGGTTGAAGCTATGCGGGGAAACAGGGTGGGTTCAGGCGAGCAAGGGATTGTTCTGTTGATCACGATGATTCTGGCGCTGTTATTGGCGAGCCTGGGAATGACCTCGATGAATCTCGCCACACTTGAGCTGCGGGCTGCCGGTGGGACTTCCGAGGACCGCGCCGCAGAGCAGCTCGCCGACGCTGCTGTGGAGCTCGTGGTGTCATGGTTTCATCGGCCTGAGCCCCTTCAGCCGGAGATCGCGCGCGTGCTGATTGACCAGATGCTGGAAAACAGTGCCTCTCCGTTGACCATGCCACAAGCCTGGACTGCGTCGGGCAGAGTTCCACAGGACGCGGAATTACTCCTAGACGGTTCTACGCCCGAGGGCGATCGAATATTGAACGCGCCCGGTACGGGATGGTTCCGATCACTCGCCCACATCGGGAAGGTTCTCCGGTTGAGAGTCTATGGTCTCACGAGGACCGGGCTTTGCTGCACGGTCGAAGTCACGGCGCAAGCAGGGGCCGGCGATGGCGTCTCGAAGACGAGCGTGGCGGTGGACCTTGGTCGCGTGGTGATTCCGCCGTTGCGAGCCGCTGTCCAGGTGATGGAGGTCGCGACGCCCTCGATAGACTCCGAACCGGCCCCACCCCTGGCCCATTGGGGTGATGTGCATGTGAAGGGCGACGTCCGGTATCGGACGCTCAACGAGATTCCCCGCAAGACCGATTTGGCGCCGGTTTCGAATTTGTCCTACGACGCGATGGAACGGAGAGAAGACCGATGGTTAGACCTGTATGTCGGCGGCACACTCACGTTTCTCCAACCCGCTCCGCCGGCATCCGGATT
>CAZZPI010000278.1:0-4089 GCA_964655865.1 uncultured Nitrospiraceae bacterium | reverse complement strand
CCACGCTGTGCGATCGTTGCGTCGAGGCGGTGCGCTGATGTGGCGGGGACCACGGTTTCTCACGCTGGGAGCGGTCGGTGCGGGCGTGGTGGTGCTGGACCAACTCACGAAGGTCTACATCATGGAGACGATGCGTCTTCATGAGTCGATTCCCGTCATCGCCAATCTGTTCAGCATCACCTACATCCGAAACCCGGGCGCCGCGTTCGGGTTGCTGGCCGGGAGCAGCAGCGGCTTTCGGTTCGCGTTCTTCGGCGTGACGTCCATCTTCGCGCTGGTGCTGTTGGGAGCGATTCTGCTCCGTATGCCGAGAGAAGATTGGCTCGGTCAATTGAGCATCGCAGGGATCTTCGGCGGCGCGGTGGGGAATCTCCTCGATCGGATCAGGTTCGGGGAGGTGATCGACTTCCTCGATGTCTACGTCAATTCCTATCACTGGCCGGCCTTCAACGTCGCCGACTCGGCCATCAGCGTCGGAGTCGCCTTCCTGATCATCCACTTCGCCTTCGAAAAGAAACCTACCGAAGCGGCCTTGTCCGAAGACCGCTCAGCCTCGCGCTAGGACGGGAGTGGCAGAATGAATCCGCCCTGTTCCCGGAATTGCCTCTGTTGATTAGCCGAGAAGAAGGCGAGCAGTTCACTGTGGCAGAACCGGCATTCGTCGACGGTGAGAGTCGCCGCTTCCTCGCCGATGTCGGCGAGAGCCTGCTTGTCCGATCAACGGAAGACGTACAGAACGACGGCGCCAAGGACGATCCGGTAATAGGCAAACACGCAGAGGGTATGGCGCTGAACGAACGACAAGAACGCGGCGATCACGACCCACGCGACGAAAAACGACACGATCAAGCCCAAGGCCAAGGCGAGATAGTCCTGCTGGCTGAATACCGCGCTGGCTTTCAACATCTGATAGCCGGTCGCGGCGATCATCGTGGGCAGCGCCAGGAAAAACGAGTATTCCGTCGCGACCTTTCGATCGAGACCGGTCAGCAGCCCGCCTACGATGGTCGAGCCCGATCGGGACATGCCGGGAATCAAGGATGCGCACTGAGCGACCCCGACCCAGAACGCGGATCGCAGGCTCACTTCTTCCATTCGCAGGGTCCGGGGCTGAGCCCGGCGGTGTTCGACCAGGAGGATCACGATGGCCCCGACGATCAACGACATGGCGACCGTCTGAGGGGTGAACAGGTGCTCCTCGATCCAATGGTGCGCGAGAAACCCCACTATGGCGGCAGGAAGAAACGCAATCCCCAGCCCGATCAGAAACCAGAAATTCACGTGCTTCTGAGACGAATCGCGTAGGACGGCGGTCCACGAGCGCACGCCGGCACTCGCGACCATGGCGCGGAAGTCTTGTTGCTCCTGCCAGGCTTGGGAGAGCATCGCCGCGATTTTTTGGCGCTCGTAGGCGACGATCGCGAGAATCGAGCCCAGTTGGATCGCGACATCGGCTCGAGCGGCCAGCTCACCGGTAAAGCCCAGCGCGCGTCCGACCAGGATCAAGTGTCCGGTCGAGGAGACGGGAAGAAACTCCGTGAGTCCTTCTACAATGCCGAGGAGGATGGCAAGTTCGGGTCCCCAGGTGTTCACTTGAGTTCTGAGTTATGAGTGCTGAGTTGTGGGTTGGAAGCTTAAGACTAGCGGATCATCACAGAGTCAGTCTCATTCGTCAAGCAACCGCACAGATCGTGTTTGGCGACATCTTGTCGGAGAGGATTGGGGTCGGTTTTGAGAAAGGACGCGGCTATTGACAAAGCCCGAGGCATGGCATACACACATCATACGGGCCGCTGTCACAGGCGAGCGCCGATGATGGACGGACAAGCGTTTGCGACGCCACGATCAACGCAATAATCTCCCTGATATGGAGGCGCACATGAGTGGGTACCGGGTCGTCGGGTGGGCTGTCGTCGCGGTGTTGGTGTCGAGCGGTTGCATGGTGAAGGAGAGCACCTACAAGGCGTCGGTCGCCGAGGCTCAAGCTGCGAAAGAAGAACTTGAGCGGACCCGGGCGCAGAAGAATGCCTTGGAGCAGCAGGTCAAGACTCTGAAAGATCTGAATGTGAAGTTCGGCAACGAAGCACAGGCCGCTCATGACGAGCTGGCCCGCATCGAGCACAGCCGCGACAAAGAGCGGGGGGTGGGCGAGGTTCGCATGAAGGAGCTGGAAGACAAGGTCAAGCAACTGAGTGCGCAGAATCGAAGCATGAAACAAGAGTATGAGGATGTGAAGCGGCATAATGAGACCTTGAGGTCGCTGGTGGCGCGGTACCAGAAGGAGTTGAAAGAGCGCCCACGTGCCGCCACCGTGACCCCGTCTTCGCCGTTCGCAGACGTGCCGCCCACCCCGGCCGCGCCGTCGGCCCCGGCGGCGCCCGCGGTGCCGCCGCCGCCCGCGCAAACCGCTGCGGCTCCGATGAATCTCAACAAGGCCTCGGCCAACGACATGGTCCTGTTCTTGGGACTGTCCAAAGACGTGGCTGACCGGATCGTCAGCAATCGGCCGTACCGGCTCAAAGGAGAACTGGTCGCGAAAAACCTCGTCCCAAAGGAGACCTTTGACTTGATCAAAGATCGCGTCACGGTCGGCCCGTAGTGGGTACGGGAGGGGAGTTGGTTCGGGCCCCCTCCCGTGTCGAGCGCCGCTCGAGCGAGTGGGCAACCGGCCCACGGACTTCCGTGGGATCAACGAGGGAGTCATGAGAAGAGGCCGTTCGCCGGGATGGTGAACGGCCTCTCGCGTTTGCGCTCGCGGACGCCGGAGGGAGACGCTTCTCCGCAGCCTATGAATACCCGAAGATATTCCTGGTAGAATGGACCGGCATCTGAAAACTGAAAGGGTGTAGGTCCGTGCGGCGCCTGGGGATTATCACGAGCATCGTCGTCGCGGCGTTGGGCATTGCCGGGTACGTCTTTTTCAACGGAGAACGCAAGGCGCCGGTCCGGTACCGGTCCATGCCGGTGGAGCGAGGAACCGTCATTTCGACGGTGACCGCGACCGGCACCATCAATCCGGTGGTGTCCGTGCAGGTCGGGACACAGGTGTCCGGCATGATCAAGAGCTTGTACGCCGATTTCAATTCCACGGTGAAGGCCGGGGACGTGGTCGCGGTGATCGACCCTGAGCCGTTCAAGGCGCGGCGCGATCAAGCGTCCAGCAATCTGGAGATGGCCAGGGCCAACCTCGCGCGGGCCAAGACCGATTTGGCTCAGCGAAGCCGCGAACTTGAACGAACCCGGTTCTTGGTGTCGCAACAATTCATGTCTCAAAACGACCTTGACGTAGCGATCACCAACCAGCGGAGCGCGGAAGCGCAGGTCAAAGTGGCGGAGGCTCAGATCAAGCAGGCGGAAGCCGCCTTGAACTCGGCAGAGCTGGATCTCAAGTACACGACGATTCGCTCTCCGGTGAATGGGATCGTGGTTGCGCGCAATGTCGAGGTCGGTCAGACCGTCGCGGCGAGCTTCGCGACTCCCAATCTCTTTCTCATCGCGCTCGATCTCACCAAAATGCAGGTCGACACCAACGTGAGCGAATCGGACATCGGCGGGATCACGGAAGGGAAGGAGGCGACGTTCACCGTCGATGCCTATCCGGGCGAGCGGTTCCAAGGCACCATCCGCCAGGTTCGGCTCGCTCCGATCAACGTACAGAATGTCGTGACGTACAACGTCGTCGTCGGGGTCGACAACACAGACCTGGCCCTCAAGCCGGGGATGACGGCGAACGTCTCGATCGTCGTCGCACGAAAAGACGATGTCCTCATGGTGCCAAACGGCGCGCTCCGGTTTAACCCGCCGAGGGAGCTGGCGCAGGGAGCCAACCAAGGCATACCGACGCCGGTGGGCGGATCACGAAAACCGAGCGCCTCCGGGGAGTCAAGACCACTCACCAAGACGGTCTGGAAGCAGTCTGCTACCGGTGAGTTGGAGACCGTGCCCGTGCAGACCGGCATCTCCGACGGGCTGGTGACCGAAATTATCTCCGGTGCATTGCGGGAAGGCGATCAGGTGATTGTGGGACTCGAGACCCCGCGGGGCGAGCGCAAGGCGCACGAGCTTCCGCCCGGGTTCGGCAGCGGACAG
>CAZZPI010000277.1:0-4090 GCA_964655865.1 uncultured Nitrospiraceae bacterium | reverse complement strand
CCCAGCGCCAGAGGCAACCCTTACCTTCCGAGGAGCAAGGGGCAGTCGGCGCAGGGCGTGAGAGGGGAGGGGAGGCGGTGCCGCTCAGACCTCACGATGAGGTCGTCCCCTTGACCCAGATGCGCAAAACCATCGCCGAGCGGATGGTCAAGAGCAAGCAGACCTCGGCCCATGTGGCGACCTTCTTTGAAGCGGACTTCAGTGCGGTCGCCAAGTTTCGCGAAGGCCGCTCGCTCACCTACCTCCCCTTCGTGATTAACGCGGTCACGCGCGCGATGAAAGAATTCCCCGTTTTGAATTCCTCGTGGAGCGAGCAAGGGATCGTTCTGCGAAAGGATATTCACATGGGCATCGCCGTCGCGTTGGACGACGGCTTGCTGGTGCCGGTCGTCCGCCACGCAGACCGAAAGGGACTTTTGCAATTGGCCAAGGAAGTCGCCGATCTGGCCGAGCGGGCCAGGACCAAGAAGCTGAGCCCCGAAGAAGTGCAGGACGGCACGTTCACGATCACGAATCACGGCGGGTTCGGCAGCCTGTTGAGCACGCCAATTATCAACCAACCCCAGATCGCCATTCTGGGCGTCGGCGCGGTCCAGAAGCGGGTAGTCGTGATCAACGACGCGATTGCGATCCGACCGATGGCATATCTCAGCTTGTCGTTTGACCATCGAGTCATCGATGGCGCGACAGCCGATCAGTTCATGGCCAAGGTGAAGCACGATCTCGAACAGACCGAGTGGGAGAAGTTTCTGTGATGAACCGACGGCAAGCGGTCATCGTGAGCGCGGTGCGGACTGCGATCGGGAGCTTCAGCGGCGCGTTCAGCTCGACTCCAGCCACGAAGCTGGGCAGCTTGGCCATCGCCGAGGCATTGAGGCGTGTCCAGGTGCCGGGTGCTCATGTGGATGAGGTGAACATGGGCTGTGTGCTCTCAGCCGGGCTCGGCCAGGCCCCGGCGAGGCAGGCGTCGATCGGAGCGGGAATTCCCGACTCAGTCGGCGCCACGACGGTGAATAAGGTATGCGGGTCGGGCCTGAAAGCGGTGCTCATGGCAGCCCAAGCAGTCGCACTTGGCGATGCAACGATCGTGATCGCCGGCGGCATGGAGAACATGACGCGGGCCCCTTACTTACTGGAGCGAGCGCGCCAGGGGTACCGGATGGGGCACGCTGAACTCACGGACAGCATGATCAAGGATGGGCTCTGGGATGTCTATAACGATATCCACATGGGCCGTTGCGGTGAACTCTGCGCCGCCAAGTATCGGTTGACCAGGGCCGAGTTGGACGACTACGCGCTTGAAAGTTACCGCCGTGCTCGCGAAGCGATCGCCGCGGGTGCCTTCAAGTCGGAAATCGTCGCCGTGGAAGTTCCCAAGAAAAGCGGAGCGCCGCTTGCGGTCACTGAGGATGAGGAACCGAATCGGGTGGATCTGAGTAAGCTCCGATCCCTCGCGCCCGCCTTCCAGGACGATGGGGTGTTGACCAGCGGCAACTCCTCGTCCTGCAACGATGGCGCCGCGGCGATGGTGGTGATGGCCGAAGAGGAGGCGACGAATAGAGGGCTGACTCCTCTGGCGCGCATCATGGGCTATGCGGGGGCGGCCCTGGCACCCGAATGGTTCACGATCGCACCGGTCGAGGCCATTAGACTGGTGTTGAAGAAGACGGGCCTCTCGGTGAGCGATATCGACTTGTTCGAGATCAACGAAGCCTTTTCGGCCGTGTCGTTGGCGATCAACCGAGAATTAGGGCTCGACCCCAAGAAGGTCAACGTGAATGGGGGCGCGGTCGCTTTGGGCCATCCCATCGGCGCGACAGGGGCCCGCATCCTCACGACGTTGCTCTACGCGATGGAGAGGCGCGGAGCACGACGGGGGTTGGCGAGCCTCTGTCTCGGGGGAGGGGAGGCGCTCTCGATAGTGGTCGAACGACCTGTCCTATGACTCTCGACGACGTCAAAAGCATCGGCATCGTCGGTGCAGGCCAGATGGGTCGCGGCATCAGCCAGGTGTGCGCCACGGCAGGGTATCAGGTCCTGCTCGTGGACGTTGCCGAGCCGCCGTTAGAAGAAGCGCTCAAGAAAATTCGCACCGGCGTCGCACGGGCGGTCGAGCGCGGCAGCTTGTCGCAGCACCAGGCGGGGCAGGTGATGGCGCTCATTCGCCCGATGACGCAGCTCGATCGATTGTGCGACGCCCAAGTCGTGATTGAAGCGGTTCCGGAAGATCTCGGGCTGAAACAAGACCTCTTTGCGCAACTGGATCATGTTTGCGATCAGGCGACCATTCTGGCCAGCAACACCTCGTCGATCTCAATTACCAAGCTGGGAGCGGTCTCCGGTCGTCCGGACCGAGTGGTGGGTCTCCACTTTATGAATCCCGCCCCTGTGATGCGACTCGTAGAGGTCGTGCGGGGTCTGGAAACCTCGGAGCACACTATGAATCTGGTGTTGGCTCTGGTGAAGAAACTGGAGAAGACCCCGGTGATCGCCAAGGATGTGCCGGGCTTCATCGTGAACCGTGTCCTCATGCCTATGATCAATGAAGCTATCTTCGCACTCGAGGAGGGCGTAGGATCGGCCGAAGATATCGACCAGGCGATGGTCCTTGGAGTCAACCATCCTATGGGTCCGCTGGCGCTGGCCGATCGTATCGGGCTCGATACGGTGCTCGCGATCTGCGAAGTGTTGTATCACGACCTGGGTGACCCCAAGTTCCGGCCATGTCCCTTGCTCCGACGGTACGTGGAAGCCGGGTGGTTGGGACGTAAAACCGGTCGCGGATTCTACCTGTATGAGGTCAGTGGCGAGCGCCAGGAAACAACGAGCAACAAGACCTGATCTCTCGCCCCTTACCTCGTGCCATCTGCCGGAGAAGCGGATCGATGCAAGAGCGGAAAGCACGCTTTACCTCACTCTCAGGGCTGACCGTCAATCGCGTGCATGGCCCCGACGATCTCAAGGGGTGGGCGTCCGAAACCGATCTCGGCAATCCGGGCGAGTTTCCCTATACCCGTGGCGTGTATCCCACCATGTATCGGGGTCGGCTCTGGACCATGCGCCAGTTTGCCGGCTTCGGATCAGCTGACGATACCAACCAACGATTTAAGTACCTGCTCCGGCACGGACAGACGGGCTTGAGCGTCGCCTTCGACATGCCTACATTGATGGGTCTCGATGCGGATGATCCTCGCGCGCATGGCGAGATCGGGCACTGCGGAGTGGCTGTTTCTTGTCTCGCCGACATGGAGCGCCTGTTCGACGACATTCCGCTGGATCAGGTCACGACCTCCATGACCATCAATGGCCCGGCGGCCGTCCTCTTCGCGATGTACCTCGCCGTGGCGGAGAAGCGGGGCATCCCGTGTGATCGGCTGGGAGGAACCATTCAGAACGACATTCTGAAGGAGTACATCGCGCAAAAGGAATGGCTGTTCCCACCCGAGCCATCGTTGCGCTTGATCACCGATACGATCGCGTACTGCATCGAACGTGTTCCTAAATGGCACCCGATCAGCATCAGCGGCTACCACATTCGTGAAGCCGGTTCCACCGCGGTGCAGGAGCTCGCCTTTACGCTCTACGACGGCCTTACGTACGTCGATGCGGCCGTGAAAGCGGGTCTTTCGGTGGACCGATTCGCCCCGCAGCTCTCGTTTTTCTTCAACGTGCACAATGACTTTTTCGAAGAGATCGCAAAATTCCGAGCCGCCAGACGCCTGTGGGCGCGCGAGATGGAACGCCGCTATCATCCGAAGGACCCTCGCTCCCTTCAACTCCGCTGCCATGCACAGACGGCCGGCTGCTCGCTGACCGCGCAGCAGCCGATGAACAACGTCGTTCGCACGGCGCTCCAGGCGCTCGCGGCGGTGTTGGGAGGCACGCAGTCACTGCATACCAACTCGATGGATGAGACGCTTGCGTTGCCCACCGAAGACGCGGTGAAAGTGGCGCTCCGGACTCAGCAGGTGATCGCCTACGAGAGCGAGGTCACCAACACCGTTGATCCGCTTGGAGGGTCTTATTACGTCGAATCCCTGACGAACCGGCTCGAAGAGCCGACCGGCGTGGTGCGCGAAGACGGCCTCGC
>CAZZPI010000276.1:0-4093 GCA_964655865.1 uncultured Nitrospiraceae bacterium | reverse complement strand
CAGATGCATCTGGCGTCGATCAATGCGCTGCAGGTGCACCAAGAAGTCGCTTCCGAGTTCGCGCGAATGTTCGGTCGCCGGTATGGCCTCATCGAAGGTTATCGGCTCGATGACGCCGAAGACGTCCTCGTCATGAGCAATGCCTTTACGACGAAGGGGAAAGCGGCGGTTGATGCAGCTCGAACCAAGGGCCGCCGCGTGGGACTCTTGCGGCTACGGGTAATTCGGCCTTGGCCGGCCGAAGCGATCTCGCTAGCCTTGCATGGGCGCCGTGCGGTTGCCGTCCTGGATCAGAATCTCGCTCCCGGCCAGGGTGGAATTCTGTTCCAAGAAATCGCTGCTTGTCTCTACCAAGCGGGGCAACCATTTCCCGTGGCCTGTTCTTTCATCGGCGGCTTAGGGGGGAAAAACGTGTCGGAGGGGGAGTTCGACTATATCTTCGAGGCGACCGCCAAAGCTGCAGAGCGCGGGCGAGGAATCGGCCCCGTCTTGCTGTACACCGAAGCGGAGCGGCGTGAGATCGAGCAGTTGCAGCTCATTGCTAGAGAGATAAGAGCCAATCAGTGATTGAGCGATCTGGAGACTTTGAAGAGTACGATTTGGTGAATTGGTGATTTAGTGAAGTGTCGGATTGTTCTGGCCTAACACTTCACCAACTCATACCTTCTACTTTCCATCACTTCACCAAATCACCAATCATACTTTCTTCCATGGCGTGGCAACGAGAATCATTCAAGAAGATCAAGCAGATTCCCCGCGAGGAGCACGTGTTGCCGGGAACCGGCTTATGCGCCGGCTGTGGAGGCCTCGAGGCATTGCGGCTAGCGGCCAAGGTGCTGGGCGATCGCGTCGTTTATGTGAATGCCGCGGGCTGTTTCACTTTGCTAACTGTCTACCCCTACACGCCGCTGAACGCATCCTGGCTCTACACGACCATGGGCTCGGCTCCGGCCGGCGCCCAGGGCGTGCGTGATGCGCTGGACGTGTTGATTGCAAAAGGGCGGGTGCCTCGTGAAGAGGATCTCAAAGTGATGGTGCTCGGAGGCGATGGATCGACCTATGACATGGCCTTGTCTTCCACCTCCGGGGCGATTGCTCGCAACCTCGACTTCTACTATTTCTGCTACGACAACGAAGCCTATGGCAATACGGGCGCGCAACTCAGTCCGGCCACGCCCTATGGGGCGCGCACGTCGACCTCACCCTGCAGCGTGCACCACCCGATCGGCGCTGCCCAGGAGAAGAAAGACATTTTCGAGATTTGGCGCGCGCACCGTCCGCCGTACATCGCGACGGTCTCGCCGCGCTATCCGCTCGACCTCGAGGAGAAATTCGCGCGTGCGGCGAAGTTCGAGGGGCCGAAGCTGTTCCTGGCATTCGCGGCCTGTCCGACAGGCTGGCTGTTTGACCCGTCCTATACGCCGGACGTGGCACGTTTGGCGGTGGAGTGCGGAATCTGGCCGCTGAAAGAAGCAGCCTATGGAAACATCACGCACACCTACGTGCCGAAGTTACGGCCGGTGGAGGAGTATCTGGCGCTCCAGGGACGGTTCAGCCATCTGTTTGAGCCGGCGGTGCAGAAGGACGCCATTGCGCACATCCAGGCAAGAGTGAATGCCTATTGGGTACAGATGAAAAAAGCGGAACAGACGGCCTAACCCGCATTATTCATGAACGCTTCTGCTGCAATCGCGGATTCGCCGCTGCGACACGCCCGGCCGTGGTTTTCTCACGGCCAGGCGGGGGGGCTCGCCCCTCGTGGCCTGAACGTACTGTTTCAAGTACGCCTGGGCCGCGAGGGGCTCCGCGCGCCCGTCTCGCTTGGCGACTCCACGATTTCGCGACGAACCGTCATGAATAATGCGGGCTCATGGCGCTCGCCGATCGAGCTCGTTGGGAGACCATAATGTCGAGTGAGTCACAGGTCATTGCACCAAACGAGATGAAGCAACCCTTGCACAGGCACAAAGCACGTGTCGCCTGTCATCTGGAGTGGACACTTCTGGTGTCGTGAAGAAAGGGAGGGAAGTGAGTATGTCCCAACGGACGATTCGGGAAGTGTTTGAAGAGGACCATGACCGGCTCGATGCGTTGTTCAAGACGTTTCAGGACTGCAGGCGCTCGAATTGCTCGCGAGCCCTGGAGTCGTTCAAGGAATTCAAGTTCGGTCTGCAGCGGCACATCGTCTGGGAAGAAGACCTCCTGTTCCCCTTGTGGGAGGAGAAAACCGGCATGTCCGAAGGCGGGCCGACGTATGTAATGCGGGCCGAGCATCGCCGGATCGGCGAATACCTGGAGGCGATCCATCGGAAGGTGCAGGAGCACAATCCCGAGAGCGATCGCGAAGAGCAGGCGCTGTTGGATCTGCTGGGGTCGCATAACATGAAAGAAGAACGGATCCTCTATCCCTCGATCGATCAAGTGACCGGCGACGAGGAACGCGCGTCGATCTACAAGAAGATGAACGAAATTCCTGAAGAGCGGTACCGAGTCTGTTGCGGAGCCGGAGACGAATGACCGACATCGCGCTGAATGTAGAGGGAGCTTTTCAGGACGAGCAGGCGCTCCGTGAGATGATCGCCACGCGTAAAGTCTGTTTTGATCACGACCCGTTCTACGTCAAGGACGGATCAGAACGCCTCGTTCAGATTGGGTTTCAGTTGAATCTCTACGGAGCCTTTCAGGACCCGCACCAACTGCCGATCAGAGACGAGGCGGAGCACCAATCAATTCTTATCGATCTCCGGCGCCTGTGCCGAGTCTTCTTCCAGTCGCTGGACTTGCTCAAACCCTGCGAGCATCCGGAACCGCCGGCCCATCGCATCGTCTACTCGCCGGAACGGGGATACCGGGCGGAAGTCTGCCTGCAAATCCCGATCTTCGACCGAGAGCACTTCGGCGCCAAGACCGGCCGCGGCATAGAGGAGCTTCTCGCGACAGCGGAATGTTTGCTCGCCCACCTGGGCGCAAAACGCGGGCGGTGGGAGCGACAAACCTCTTCCATAGCTCCCGGCTCCTGCGAAGCGCATGCTGAGGCGGCTCGAGAGGCTCAGGACCGAGGATCATAAGACCGGCCTCACGGTTGCGGGATCATTGCGACATGACCCGGTTTGGCGGCCAAGCAGTCAAAAGTTGTGCTCGCACAAGCCTGTTGATGGGCGTGTGTCCCTGGAGCGGGCCGAAGCAGTAATTCCTGTCGAACGCGCCCTGAACTAAACCTCCGGCTCCCAGGTTCTAGCGAGCAGTTCCTATCACGGATCAAGATCATCCTCGGGAGAGCGCTCATCGAAGATCACTATAGACTTTGGCTCTCCGGTGCTTATTACTTAGAAGCGTTCGATTGATAGCAATAGAAGAGTCAGCCTCTCTTACAGAACGGTAGGAATTCGTGTCGGATTTGATGACAGACCGTCGGGTTTCTTTACGGTGCTTCAGAAATACCGGCATCCTCACAAAACTGGTGGGCTTTGTTGAAGAAATATTTGTCCGAAGACCAGAGCCTTTCACCATCGTCGAGATACTTTACAACTTGCGAGTCGGCACAAAATCCTTCCATCAGAATGTAGAATCCTCTCCCTCCTGTTGATCGATACGCACGGCATTGAAAATTATGGAAAAGCGCCGAGCGGTTGTATCGACACTTCGATCGGGTCCGTCTCGTCTTTTGGTACGGAGATTGCGAAACCAACTTGTAGCTCACCCCAATCCATGACGAGCTACAAGAAAGGAGTAGCCGCCGTGAAAACACTTCGTGGGGTCGGTACGATTCTCATAATGGGACTTTTGCTGTTGGGCGGAATTGCAACCGAAGCGAAGGCTCTTATCTTTGACCTGAATGGTATTCTTGGCCACTCCGGACTGATCCCATCCGCCTCATGGGGAACCATCACGATCAATTCCAGTGTATCGACTCCCGGCGGAGTTGACGTGGCGATTGACCTGAACTCAGCTCCGAGCCAGACGTTTAAGGTTCTGAGCTTGTACCTCAATACGACGGCGCAATATGGAGGCTACAACACGGTTCCATCCCGTGTTGGCGTCCATCAAAACTTCAATGCCATTGATGCCGGTTCCTACCATGCCGGTCATTTCG
>CAZZPI010000275.1:0-4106 GCA_964655865.1 uncultured Nitrospiraceae bacterium | reverse complement strand
CGAGGGAGGGGCGTTGGTTCGGGCCCCCTCCCGTGTCGAGCGCGGCTCGACTAGATGCAAACAAAAAGGAGGGCGATGATGATGACGATGAAATCCGGACTGGTGACGATGTCGCTTGCCGCTGCCCTGTTAGCAGCCGGCTGTGTGAGTACGGAGACCCACACCAAGACGTTAGAAGACCTGGAGGCAACCAAAAAAGCCGGGGCGGCGGCGCTCGAGGAGGCCAAGAAGCAAGCGGACGCGCGGATCAAGGCGCTGGAAGAGGAAAAGGGTAAGCTCGGGCAGGACCTCTCGGCGGAGCAGACGGCACATAGTCGGACGAGACAGGCGCTGGTCTCGGCCAATGAGAATCTGGATCGGGCGTTGCAGGCGCAGCGCCAGCGCGAAGAGGAAGCCAAGCAGTTGCGGGAAGACAGCCGACAGGCGCAGGTGCTGTCCGGAGAGCTCCGGCGGGAGCGCGATTTGCTGCGGGTGAAAGCCGATGACTTGGAGCGCCGCCTCCAGAACACGCAGGAGGAACAGGCGAACACGGCCAAGACCCTGGGTGCCGCCCAAGAGCAGATTGCGGCCATGGAAAAGGACAAGGAGCAAGCGGCCGCCGCCTTGAGGGACGTCGAGACTCGCCTGCGCGACACGGAGACGAAATTACAGGCCGCCCAGAGCCAGATCGCCACCCTCCAACAGGACAAGCAGAGCCTCCTGGGCGGCACGACGACGGCGCAGGATGAAATCGCGCGCCTGCAAAAGCGCGTCGGCGAACTGGAAACGGATGCGGCGCGGGTGAAGGACTTGGAGAAACAGGTGTCGGAGCGGGATCAGCAGATCGGCACCTTGCGGCAGGAAGCCGCGGACCGCAACGCCTTGGCCGCGAAGGCGACGCAGTTGTCGGAAGAACTCGACAAGAGCAAGCAGCGCGTGGCGGCGCTCACCGGCGAGTTGGCCACGCTCGGCGAGGACGCGGCCCGCGTGAAGCAGGAGCGAGACCAACTGCAAGCGAAGCTGGAGGAAGAAGCAAGACGCTTGAAGGCCGGCGAAGCGGAGAAAGCGAGACTCGAGCAGGAGCGAGCCGCGAAGGAGGCGGAGATCGCCCGCCTCACGCGCACGCACGAGGAGCTCACGCAGTCGCTCAAGAAGGAGATCGAGCAGGGCGACATCAAGATCCGGCAGATACGCGACCGGCTGACGATCAACATGGTGGACCGCGTCCTGTTCGATTCCGGTCAGGCCCAGGTGAAGCCGGCCGGCCTCAAGGTGCTGAAGCAGGTGAGCGACATTCTCAAGAACGTCACGGACAAGCAGATTCGTATCGAAGGGCACACCGACAATGTGCCCATCGGGACCAAGTTGCGGGAGAAGTTCGCTTCCAATTGGGAACTCTCCACGGCGCGCGCGACCAGCGTGGTGCGGTTTTTGATCGACGGCGGAGTGGATCGCGCCATGATCTCGGCGAGCGGCTACGCCGATACCAGGCCGGTCGAGAGTAACGACACGGAAACCGGCAAGGCCGCGAACCGCCGCATCGAGATCGCGCTCTATCCGAAGGACCTACAGGAGATTGCCGCGCAGGCGCGCTGAGCGAGACCGCGAATCCATGATGGCTTCGCGGGCGCAACCGTGCCGGTGAGACACGAGGCGTGTGAGGCCCTGCAGCGCGTGGTGAACCCCGGGGCAAGACCATCCGTTCCGTGTGCGTGTGAAGCGGAGCCTCTATGTTTTTCTATCGAGAATCGAGCGCGCCCGCTCGCTCGCTTCTTTGACCAGGATGCCCATTTTCGGATGGGAGGGCTCGAGGTCGACGGGAAGGTCGTGATGGCGGAGCCGTTCGCTCGCCGTAGGACCGATGGAAGCGACGACCATATTCTTGCAGGCGTCTTTGAATTGAGTGGTCTTTTCTTCGTGTGCGAGGAGCTGCATCACGTGGTCGATCTGTCCCGCATTGGTCACCAGGAGCACCTGCGCGCGGCCCGCGAGAATATCATGTAACACGTCGATCAACGGCCGGGTATCTTCCGGGAGCGCCCAGCGATACACCGGCACGCGCGTCACGTGGGCGCCTCGTTGCCGCAGCGCTTCAAGGAGATCGGGATTGGACACGCCGTATTCCTGGACCGCGATGCGGACTTCGATGAGTGATCCGCGCTCATCGAGGGTCTGCACGATGTCCTTCCAGGTATTGGGCTCAGGAACCGTGATCGAGGGGGTAAGGCCCAGTTCTTTGAGCGCGGCGACCGGCTTCGGACCGCGGGCGACTAAGGTGGTGCGGGCGAGGGCGTTCTTAATAGACTCCAGAGGGTGGCGTGTCTGGAGAATCTTGATCAGCGTCCTGGTGCCGACGCCGGTGAGCAGAATGACCATCTCGTAATGGCCGGCCATGAGCCGCTCGCCGAACTGCAAGGCTTCGGTATTATTGTCGAGCGGAATCTCGCGCAGAGCCGGCGCCACGAGCGGCTCTCCCCCGTAGCGACGGATCAAGCCGACCATTTCCTCCGCCAAGCGGCTTTCGAAGGCAGCGACGGTCATTCCATTGAAGCCATGTTGGTTGCTCATCGTGGCCGCGAGTGAAAAATGAAAAGTGCAAAATGAAACATTAGGCCCTGAGTGACTTCCTGGCTTTGGAGACGATCGCTTCAAGGATGTTGGCAAGCTCTGAGGCTTCCTTGATCAGAATGTCCAGTGAACCAACATCTGCGCCGCTGGATTCGCGAATCAATCGCAGCCAATAACGGGTCTCGCGCGCTTCTTTGAGAGCAATGGCCATCTTGCTCACGAAGTCGGCCTTACTTTGACCTGCCTGAGCTTCTTCGATGTTGGCTCCGATCGAAGTACCAGATCGTAGGAGCTGGAGAGACAGACTCCTGGTAGCGCTGGAGTCTGTTCAAGTCGTCTGCAGAGCTTGACGATTCTCAGGGCGAACGAGAACGTGCGCTCAACGATGTCCGCCAGGCCCATTACTTTTTCACTTTGCATTTTTACTTTTGCATTATCGCGTCGGCCGCGCACCGGAATCCGGTCGATTCATTTCGGATGCTCGGATCGCTTTCGACGCGGGTGAAGATGCGGACCATCGGGGTTTCGACCTGCCAACCGGAACTGCGGAGGACTTTCCCTTTGCCCGTCGCGGGACCTTTCGGGTTCTTCGCCGGGCTCTTCTCGTAGTAGGTCGGGTCGTACCAGTCGTTGACCCATTCCCAAACGTTGCCCGCCATATCATACGCGCCATAGGGACTCTTGCCGGCTTCGTAGCTGCCGACCGGCATCAACGTTTTCTCGCCGATCCATTGCTGATTGTAATTAAGGTGCTTGCCGGTGGGTTCGACATTGCCCCACGGGAACCGCCAGTCATTGTTCCCCTTTGCCGCTTTCTCCCATTCGGCTTCAGTCGGCAGCCGTCTGCCGGCCCATTTACAATAGGCGTCGGCGTCATACCAGTCCACGTTCACGACCGGTCGAGTGATCAGGGATTCAGGAATGGCGACCCCCTGCCAGAGGTTCCGGGTGGGGTTTTTCGGGTTCTGGGGAACACGGTGATTCGTCGCTTTGACGAATTCCAAATAGCGCCCGTTGGTCACCTCGTACTTATCGATGTAGAAGGCGTCGAGTTCGACCACGTGGCGCGGGTACTCGTCCCGCCCCCCGTCGCGGTCGCCCGGCGGCACGCCCATCGGGAAGGACCCGGCGGGGACCAGCACCATCGGCGCTCCATCTTTCGCCGCGATCTCCTTGGGCAAGCTTCCCGGATTCTCGATCGCGTGGACCAGCGATGAACAGGGGAGCAAGAGGTACAGGATCATGAACAACAGCCACAGCATGGATACCACTCCTTTTCATGGGCCAGGATCTTCATGGCCCTCTGGTAGGGCTGGCGCGGCATTGCCCCGGGGTGCATGAACCGGCGGCGTCTGTCGCGCCAAGAACAAGCGGGAGGGGAGTTGGTTCGGGCCCCCTTCCGTGTCGAGCCGAGCTCGACCTCGTCTATACAGGTCAGCGGAGGCATCGTAGCATAGACACCGAAGGCGACGACAGGCAGGCCCCCCTGGGTTTTCGATTGACGGCCGCCCAAAGCCTTCATAGTATTACCGTGTCGTTCACTGTCCTGCGAAGAGATT
>CAZZPI010000274.1:0-4112 GCA_964655865.1 uncultured Nitrospiraceae bacterium | reverse complement strand
CTCCCAAAGCCCGGCCGGGTGGCTGGTACTTCCAGTTCGAGAACGAATTCTATCCGGATGTCGATGATTCAGCGGTGGTGGTCATGGCCCTGTCCAAGCTCCGGCTTCCGCATGAGGGGGTGCGGCGGGATTCGATCCATCGAGGCGTCGAGTGGGTCCTGGCGATGCAGGGATCCGATGGGGGATGGGGCGCGTACGACAAAGACAACAATCGCGTCGTGTTCAACTATATCCCCTTTGCCGACCATCGGGCCCTGTTGGATCCCAGCACAGCCGACCTCGCGGGCCGCTGCTTGGAGATGTTGGGAACCCTCGGTTACGATCGCACCCACCCGGCCGTCGCCCCAGCCTTGGCCTTCTTGAAGAAGGAGCAAGAAGCCGACGGAAGTTGGTATGGGCGCTGGGGAGTCAATTACATCTATGGGACCTGGTCTGTGCTGGCGGGGTTGCGCGCCATCGGGGAAGATATGTCCTCTCCTTATATTCAGCGGGCGATCGCCTGGCTTGAATCCCGACAGAATCCGGACGGCGGATGGGGAGAAAGTTGCCTGTCCTATGCCGATCCGGAAGGCCATAACGGGCGCGGCGAGAGCGCGCCCTCGCAGACGGCCTGGGCCTTGATGGCCTTAATGGCGGCCGGCGCGATGGATTCGCTGAGTGTGGCCCGTGGCGTCCAGTACCTCTTGCGTCACCAACTCAAAGACGGTTCGTGGGAGGAAGTCCGTCATACGGGGACCGGCTTCCCTCGAGTGTTCTATCTTCGCTATCACTGGTACTGCCAGTATTTTCCCCTCTGGGCCCTCTCGATGTATCGCAACCTCAGGACACGCGGCCGGACACGTGCTGATGAGTTGCGCCAACAGGTCCGTGAATCGGGACGATTTCAGTTCAAGTCTTGACTCATGTAACGACGGGACTCGAGCGCGCAGTCGGATGCCGGCCGGGACCCATGGCGCTGGTCAAGCCCTGGGTGCCCCGCTAGAACCGCTCATGAAGCATGCGCGCTAAGGCGGTCCGCTCATTTTCCGGGGGTCTTGGTGAAACCTGTCGCGATGTTCGCCGCGACGCGGTGGGAGTCTGGCGCCGTGCGGCCGCTGCTCACGGTCGAGGATGAGCGCCCGCTGGGCAAGGCCAGATGCCTGATCGGCAGAGCCGGGCGATGGCCTTGCTGGCTAATAACCACGGGAGTCGGCATCGAACACGCAACGGCAGCCGCCGAAGCCCTCTTCAAGGCGCACGAATTTGCCGTGGCGATTTCGACAGGATTTGCCTGCGCGCTCACCGCGGCAGGGATCGGGGATGTCTTGATCGCGACAGACGTGATCGACCGAGCGGGCCCTAACGTTCAAGCAGACGATGTCTCTCGCCTGACTTGCTCGAGCGCTCAGGGAGAGTTGGCGCTCAAGGCGGCGGCTGCGGGTGGCCTGCCGGCTCATCGGGGATCATTCGTAACCGCCTCGAAGGTGCTCTGGCGAGCGGCGGACAAGGAAGCGCTGGCTCGACAAACCGGCGCGATTGGTCTGGATATGGAGAGTGCAGGACTGGCGCGGGCTGCTCGAGAGAGGGGGATTCCGTTTGTGGTCATCAGAACCGCTTCTGATCTCGTGGATGAAGATCTCCCCGTCGACTTTTCTCGGTTGTATACAGAAGATGGATGGCCTGAAGCGCTGGTCTCGTGTTTAGAGCCCTCCGCTTGGTCGGGCTTCCTCCGGCTCGCCCAGCAGAGCAGGACGGCAATGGCGCGGCTCACCGCGTTCTTCGATCACTTGTTGAAAATGGATCTGGCGTCGCAAGGCACAGGAGTGCCAGAATGAGGATTCAGTGACGTTCCTCATCAACACAGGCCGGGTCACGCTCGATCTCATCCACGAGATGGGACGGATGGTGGTCTTTGTCGTCTCATCCTTCGCGTGGCTGTTCCGACCCCCGCTTCGCGCCTACCAGATCGTGAAGCAGCTCCATTTCATCGGGTATAAGTCGACGTTCGTCGTCATCCTGACGGCGGCGTTTACCGGTATGGTGTTGGGTCTTCAAGGGTATTACACGCTCAGAAAGTTCGGTTCGGAAGGACTCCTGGGATCGGCGGTGGCGCTCAGCATGATCCGCGAGCTGGGCCCTGTGCTGGCGGCCTTGATGGTGACCGCGCGCGCCGGATCCGCCATGACCGCCGAGATCGGGATCATGCGCATCACCGAGCAGATCGATGCCTTGGATACGATGGCCATCAACCCGCTCCAATATCTGATCGCCCCGAAGCTTGTGGCCGGGCTTCTGGGGGTGCCCTTACTGGTCGCCATCTTCGACGTCGTCGGTATTTACGGGGGATATCTGGTCGGAGTGGAGCTGCTGGGCGTGAACGAGGGAGCCTACTGGAGTTCGATCGAGTCTTCGGTAGAATGGAAGGACGTCTATGGCGGCATTCTGAAATCCATCAGCTTTGGGCTGATCGTAAGTTGGGTGTGCTGTTATAAGGGCTTCTATACGAAGATGAGCGCGGAAGGGTTGGGCACCGCGACCACCGAAGCGGTCGTCCTCTCGTCGGTCCTGATCTTGGTGTGGGATTATTTTCTGACGTCGGTGCTCTTGTAGCGAACAGCAAATAGCCAACAGCGAATAGCTCTGAGCTACTCGCTTTTCGCTGCCGGCTACCGGCTAATTTTATGATCAAACTCCTCAATGTTCACAAAGCGCTCGGTGGGCAGCCCGTGTTGCGAGGGGTGAACCTGGAGATTCCCGAGGGAAAGCTGACCACGATCATCGGTCGCAGCGGATGTGGCAAAAGCGTGCTGCTCAAACACATGATCGGGCTGCTTCAGCCGGATCACGGCGAGGTTTGGGTTGACGGCCAGGAGATTTCTCGGCTGCGTGGCAAGTCGTTGAACGACGTGCGGAAACGGTTCGCCATGCTGTTCCAAGGGGCGGCGCTGTTCGACTCCTTGAACGTGTTCGAAAACGTCGCGTTTCCGCTTCGGGAACGGCTGCACTTGAAAGGGCTCGAGGTCACACGACGGGTGGAAGAAAAACTCGATCAGGTCGGCTTGACGGGAATGGGGCACAAGTTTCCTGCGGAACTCAGCGGCGGCATGAAAAAACGAGCCGGGCTCGCGCGGGCCCTAGTGATGGAACCGGACATCATCCTGTTCGACGAGCCGACAACCGGTCTTGATCCGCTCATGGCCAAAACGATTCACGACTTGATCGTCGCCACGCAGCGGACGTTCGGGTTTACCGCGGTGATGGTCAGCCATGAGGTGCCGGGCATCTTTTCCATCTCGGATTACGTGGCGATGATCAAGGACGGCGTCATCGCCGCTGCGGGTTCGTGCGAGGACTTTCGGCGGGTGCAGGATCCCGAGGTCCGGGAGTTTATTTCCGTCGGAGGGACGGTGCCGCTGGTCGGATCGACGCAGCGGGCGTAGTGGGTACGGGAGGGGAGTTGGTTCGGGCCCCCTCCCGTGTCGAGCGTAGCTCGACGGGATGGCGACGGCATGATTGCTGTCGCGAAGCGACCCCGCTTCATGGGCCAAGACCGTCGTGGCCTGCCGGGACGGCTGGCGCGCCACTGCCCCGGGGTGAATGAACCGGCGGCTTCTGTCGCGCCAAGAACAAGCGGGAGGGGAGTTGGTTCGGGCCCCCTCCTGTGTCGAGCCGTGCTCGACCTAGCATGGAGGGTTATGGAGAGGACCAAGCTGGAATTGATCGTGGGCGTCTTCGTGCTGATCGGCATCGTCTGTCTGGCCTACCTTTCGATCAAACTGGGGAGACTCGAGGTCGTGGGCGGGACTCACTACACCGTCATCGCCGAGTTCACCACGGCCTCCGGTCTCAAGACCGGAGCCTCGGTGGAAATAGCCGGTGTGGAAGTGGGGCGGGTGCAGCGCATCTCCTTGAATCACGATCGCGCCCTCGTTACGCTGGCGATCGAAAAGGGCGTCGCGCTGTCTTCTGATACCATCGCCTCCATCAAGACCCGCGGCATCATCGGCGATAAATACATGTCGCTGTCGCCCGGGGGAGGCGGCGATCCGTTGAAGCCTGGCGACAGGATACGGGACACGGAAGCCGGGCTGGATCTGGAGGAATTGGTTAGCCAGTACGTGCATGGCAAGGTG
>CAZZPI010000273.1:0-4140 GCA_964655865.1 uncultured Nitrospiraceae bacterium | reverse complement strand
TTCCTTTGCGCCTAGTCACCTCATCGTCGAAGCGGGGAAGCCGGTGGAATTGACTTTGAACAGCGTCACCACCATCACCCCACACAACTTTGCCCTGAAGGAACCGGCGGCGGGGATGGATCTGGATCAAACCGTATGGGGCGGCAAGAGCGCCGTCGTACGCTTTACACCGACCAAACCCGGGACGTACGTCTTCTACTGCGACAAGCAATTGCTCTTCTTGAAGAGCCACCGGGACCGGGGGATGGAAGGAAAGATCGAAGTCCGATAAAGAGTCTGCCACGCCTACGTCATCGTCCAAGCACACGCTCCTCTGCGACATCCTCAAACAAGTCTCCCGTTCGTTTTATCTCACGCTGGCGGTGCTGCCCGGTAACGTGCGCGATCAGGTCGGTCTCTCCTATCTGTTCGCGCGGGCGGTGGACACGATTGCCGATACGGATCTCATCGATCGGAGACAGCGCCTGATCTAACTTAAACAGTTTCGAGTGCAGTTCGAGTCTGAACAGGTCCGTTATGACGACGTACGCGCGATCCAAGCCGCCTTGCTACCGCACCAGACGCAATCTTCTGAACGAACATTGCTCCATCGCCTCGACGAATGTTTCCGGCTCTACCAAGACTTTACGGCCGACGACCGGCTTCGGATTCGCGGCCTCATGGCCACGCTGCCGAATGGGATGGAAATGGACCTCTCACATTTCCCCGGCGACTCGGCAAAGGACCTCAAGGCCTTCCAAACCGTCGCGGACCTGGACCGGTACACCTATTTTGTGGCCGGTTGCGTGGGAGAATTCTGGACGAAGATGATGTGCGCGCACAGGCCTGCCCTGAGAGATTGGGATGTGGTGAGGATGTCGGCGACCGGGGTCCGATTCGGGAAGGGACTCCAGCTCACCAATATCCTGAAAGACATTGCGCGCGATCTGCAGCGAGGCCGGTGCTACATTCCCGTGGACTTGCTCAGGGAGCAAGGTCTCGTCCCTGGCGACCTCCTGAACCGGGAGGCGATCGTGAAGCTCCGTCCGGTCCTGCGTAGGGTCTTGGAGATCGCCCGCGATCACCTCGACCAAGGCTGGCTCTATGTCACGGCGATCCCCCGATACGAGATCCGTCACCGGCTTGCGTGCATGTGGCCGATCCTGCTTGCGGGGGAAACCCTCAAGCTCGTTGCGCAAGCGGACAGCCTGCTTGATCCCTCCGTTAACGTGAAAGTCCCGCGTTGGAAGGTCTACGCAGTCATGGCCTTCACCACCCTCACCGCCGCCTGTGGGTATATCGGCACGGCGTATTGGGGGAGGCTCAGAAAGCAAATTGTGTAAACCGCTCGTTCATGCAAGTAGTAAGGGTTGATGAAGCATTGTAGGGAACATTCGAGCCGACTCTCATGAAAGAGGGGTGCAGTCGACGTGGTATTGTGTTGAAGGAAAGCGGAAATCGATCGAGACCTATTTCTTCGTGGTTTCTTGAGGGGTGGGCTGGCTATTCCCCAATTGCGCGCGTTGCGACCCAGTATGCAACGGGTGCCCCGGCACATCGTCCACCGCCGGTGAGATCTCAAATCATCAGATGTGCGGGATGCGCGAGCACGGGGGATTTGCCAGCCGACCCCGTCTTTTTGGGCGGCACCAGCACCTTCTCGCCTTTCCGATACACCGCATAGATCGCTTGTGACGGGCACGCGTCGAGGCAGAGCCGGCAGCTTTCTAAACAGCGCGATGCGTCGAACTTATAGGGAGGGGTCGAGAGCCATGCGCCGGTGGGGCAGACGGGGATGCAGACGCTTTGATGGGTGCATCGGTCTGGGTGGCGAACAAGGTGATCGCGAACGATCATCATGGGCTTGACTCCTTCAAAGAGGCCTTGCGAGAAGACCTCGAACATGTTCTTCTTCGGGATGCTGCTCACTTCCATTCCTTGACGAGCTGTCTCAGCCGTTCTTTGAGTTCGGGAATCTGCTCCAGATTATTTTGAATCGCGCCGAGTATTTTCTCCAAACGGGCCGCCTTGAGCGCCTCTTTATCTTTCTTGCTTAATCGGTCGAGTTCGACGTACGCGGCCCTATGGATCGGTTCGAGCAGCGGGCGCGCTTCGGCCAGCGCCTGCCCCAGCTCCCATGGTGCCGGTGTCAGCGGGGGCACAACCGTGAAGGCACCGTCGGTAAACACGATGACCGCAGCTCCTTGTTTGCTTGCCAGAGGCGCGACGGACTGTACGGTTTTCCCTTGGCACGCCTTCCAATCCAGTGTCAGCCCGGGAAATCGCTTCATGAAGGCCACCTTCTCTTGATTGGCCTTCCATTTCTCTTCGACGGCCATATGGTCCAGGTGATGGTGCGCTAAGAGATGAGGGGAGGGACTTTCACCGGAGCAGGGTGATCGGGCATGACAAGTCGCGTGACGACTTCGCCCTTCATGATGTGACGTTCCATGATCTCTTTCACGTCGGCTTCCGTTGTGACCCGATACCAGATACCCTCCGGATAAATCACCACGCTCGGTCCGAGCGCGCAATGGTCGAGACAACCGGACTTGTTTGCACGTACGGTCCCTTTCAGGTTTAGCCGCTTCGCTTCTTGTTTGAAGATGGCGTGGAGCGCCTCAGATCCCTTGGCGGCGCAACAGCCCCGAGGGTCGTCCTGCGTCCGCTGGTTGATACAAACGAAGATGTGGTGTTTAAATGTAGACAACGGGTCCCCTTACACTTAGGGAGAGACCGGAGCTGACTGAGGTTGGATCTGCAGATTTCCCATCAAGGCTCGTACTTCGGCGGCATCGAGAAATGGTGACCGCCCCTGAATACTCTCAAGAATCGCAGCGATTTCTCGCACGCGCATGAAGGCTCGCTGCAACTCATCGGCTCGGTTAAAGGCGGATGCCTGTCCGGCGGCGTGTTTCTCGAACTCCGTCCGAATATCTCGAAAGTCGCGTTGCAGGTTTTTCTGCATGGAACAGGTTTCGCAATACCATTTGGGGTTCTGATCGGAGGAGGGAGAGAGTCGATCGTATGGCCGGCCAAAAAAATCCTTTCCCAAGGACAACTTCATGAGCGGCTTGGTCGTGGCCCCACAGGCGTTGCAGACGTGATTGGTTCCTTCCATGATCGACACTCCTCCGGCTAGAACTCCACGATACGGCAAGGCATCTTACAACAGCGTTCTCAAAGGTGTCTACGGGCCGGGGAAGGGGATCCGCTACTTTTGGAGGGCTCGTCATGGCCCCCAAAGCGGATAATAATACTGCCATCAACCTGAGCCATGACCACCCTAATTCCCCACAGGAGGCGCGTATGATCATCGGGGTTCCGAAAGAAATAAAGAATCACGAGTACCGCGTTAGCCTGACCCCCGAAGGTGCGCAACTTCTGTGTCAGCGAGGCCATCGAGTGATAGTCGAGCCCTCCGCTGGAATCGGGAGTGGCTTTTCCGACGAGGCGTATCGCGCGGCCGGAGCCCACATTGCTGCAAGCAAGGATGAGGTGTTCGGGGAAGCCGATTTGATCGTAAAAGTCAAGGAACCGCTTGTGCACGAGTGTCGCATGTTACGGGCGGGCCAAGCGTTGTTCACCTATCTGCACCTGGCTTCCTTGCCTGAAGTCACCAAGGCCCTGATCGAATCGCGTGTAACGGCGATTGCTTATGAGACGACCGAGGGTCGGGACGGCAGCTTGCCTATGCTGAAGCCGATGAGTGAGATCGCCGGCCGTATGGCCGTTCAGGTCGGGGCTCGGTATCTTGAGCGGACGCAGGGCGGCAAAGGAATTCTCCTTGCCGGGGTGCCGGGTGTCGAACCAGGGAAGGTGGTCATCTTGGGTTCCGGCGTGGTGGGGAGCAGCGCAACGAGGATCGCGGTCGGGATGGGAGCTCAGGTGACCGTGGTCAGCAACGACCTGCAACAACTCCGCTCTTTGGATGATCAGTATCAAGGCCGTATCGTCACGTTGGCTGCCAGTCAAGCGTCGATCGACCGCATGGTGGAGCAGGCGGACCTGGTGATCGGCGCGGTGCTCGTGCCGGGGGCCAAGGCGCCGAAGCTCGTTACTCGCTCAACGGTCTCTCACATGCAGCCAGGTTCGGTGATCGTGGATGTGTCTGTGGATCAGGGTGGTTGTTTTGAAACCACCCGGGCGACAACCCATTCC
>CAZZPI010000272.1:1265-4155 GCA_964655865.1 uncultured Nitrospiraceae bacterium | reverse complement strand
TCAAGGGTCACACGTTGCAATCACTCTATCACTTCACCGTCGGCGGCCCGATCGAAGACCACCGACTGACGACCCTCCCGGCCTACTCCCATCTTGAACGGCGTGCCTAACAACGAATCTCAAGAACGCTCCAAGCTCCTCTTTTACTGATGTTGTTCCTGAACAGTCTCCGCCGGTGCTGCTGGAAGGGCTTGAGATTCCGTCGGAGCCGGCTCCGATTTGGCAGGCGGCTCTGACGACTGGGAGATTGGCGGGGCGAGAGGATCAGACAGCGCCGGAGGCGAGACCGGAGGCTGAGGAACCGAGTTTGGAGAATCGGACTTCTGTGGCTTCTTGGGCGGCGGTTTCACGGCCATGAGGAAAGTCGCATGTCCCGCTTCCATGAGGCCGGCTTTCTGGAAGCCCTTCTCCGTGAAGAAAACCCGTACATCGGTGCCGGGCTTGACCTTGTCTCTGTGGGATTTGATATCCACAAAGAACCGCCACTCTTTGCCGTCTTCATCCCGTATGGCGTATTCCTCAAGCTTGAGGATCTTGTTCTCCTTGACGGAGAGGACCGTCCCCCTGACATGATCCAGTCCAGCATTTGCATGGTCTATTGCCTGAACAAGGGCGCATCCCGCCAGACTGACTGCCAGCACCGAGACCCCGACCAATCTGTAAATGGCATGAAAGATCATATGCGCGCACCTCTTTTCGAATTCACGTTGGCTTACCAATGCGGAACGACATCGTCCAACAGGAATCGCAAGCCGACTTGGATCGTATTGCTATGCACCTGATCGCCGCGCGCGCCTTTCCACACGAGGTCGAACTGAAGGTCCGCGGTCTTGTACCACCGAAACCCCACTTGAAAGACCGGCGCCTTCTCCTCGAAGACAAAAGGATCGCCTGAGAAGATTTCTCCGACGAACCGCACATCGCGCCTGAATGTCATGGCTTCGACTCCTCCGGCCCAAAACAGCTTGCTCGTATAACGCCCCCCGATTCCGGCGTCCAGTTGGGATTTGGTCCCAAGGTTCAGGTGAATGGCCAGGCCGTTGTCGTAGGGATCGGTTTTCTCCACCGGCGTGAACAGGAACCAACTCGCCTGCCCCATCGCAAAGGAATTCCATTGCTGGCGATTTCCGCTCAGCGGAATAAACTGCGCGGCTGCCACGGCGAGGGACGGAGCAATGCCGAACCCGCGGTGAATCAGATATTTCGGTTGCAACATTAGATCATGAGCCGTGGTCTGCCCGCCTTGATGATTGCCGGATAAGCTCGTCATAAGATACCAGTCCTCGTGCACCGTCCACCCTTGGAGGGACCGCACGTGATAGTAGGGTTCCAAGCCCGGCGCAGTGATGAACTGCGCGTAATTTTCCACTTCGAGCTGCCCCGGGAAGGGAAGTCGAGCATCATCGGTCACAAAGGGCCGCACGGCCGATGCCTCCTGTCCGTACGACACTGTCACGAAAAATACCAGCACACCTACGAGCCGATAAGCTTTGCTGCCTCGTACTGCTCCGGTCCCGATTTCCTTGGTAGACCGTGTGGCGAAACACCGAGGCATGCCGGAAGAAGAAATCATAGCTCCTAGCTTCTCCGCCCTGCTCCGTACGGCAACGAACAGACGACAAAGGATAGAATCAGCAGGCGTGGCCGGAAAAGAAACGAGACTCGAAAGAAGATCCTGTGCGGGACAACCCAATGAGAAAACCTCGTAGCCCCGGTGGGCGAACGAAGAAACGCCTGTTTCTGGTCACGGTGTTCCCCACCAAAAAAGACTGCGTATAAATGCCGGGCTTCTTTCCGTCACGCCCTACTCATCACTCTGGTAACATATGGACGCTGTATAATGACTACCATCGAGCCGGTCCTTTACCTATAGACAAATTGACGGTCTCACCCTGAATTTTGTCCGAAGACATTTTCCGGCTCGGGCAGGAACGTCGGCCGGATCACGGAATCAAAGGACATTGCGAAAAGCCTGGCCGTTCATTTCTTGATGGAAATCTGGTAATTGTCGTGGGCAGTTTTTCTGATACACGGATCGAACGCGTGGCGATCGCTTCTCGCGCATTCCCTCTCCGCTGTCAATCCACGTGTCCTTCGAAAAGTCCTTACTGACGAGACGTCGAGCGACGCACGGACTCGGGACGGATCCCGATGCCGATCAGTCGATCCGGAATCCCGCACAGGAAGGGAAACCGCGACAGCAGCCTGACCAGATGGGAAAAGTCGGCGACCGTCAGCGCCAGATCGCCGAACTGCGCCCGCAGCAGTGGCGCTTTTTGACGAGGGAGTCTGAACAGATCGTCCAGAATCTCGAGTTCATGCATCACCTCGAGCGTGGACGGATGGATCGTGTCGCTGCGGAAATCCCGGAGAAAGTCGGCGTGCTTCTCCAGGACCAATACCTCCACGCCGGCCCGGGCCAGCAACAGCCCCAGATCATCCCCGCCGGACCGCCGCCTGCGATGCAGCACCGAACCGATACCTGGCTTGCAGTCATGTCTCAAACCGACTTCCGGCTATTTCTTTGGTTTCTTCTGAGCCAGATTCCAGAAGCCGCGAGGGTCTGTAATCACCAGACCCTGGACTTGCTCCTTGATATCCAGAAGATCTTTGTCTCCCGTGATCAGCACATCGGCCTTGGCGGCCAAGGCCGACGCAAGAACCAGGAGATCGTCCTCGTCACGAATCCGAATCGAAGGAGTTGTCTTCGGTGTTGCCTGAATGGTTTGATTTTCGAGGAACGTAAGAATGTCAGCCGTGAGCGGCTCGGGGAGATGGATTTTCTTCTGGAAGACCTGCCGGATTTCTTCCAGCACAACCTCCCCCACGATCAGTTCATGCTCGGCCAGAACCAAGCGGAGGACGTCAGCGCACAGGCCCCGAGTCGCAA
>CAZZPI010000272.1:0-1255 GCA_964655865.1 uncultured Nitrospiraceae bacterium | reverse complement strand
AACGACCCTCACGACACCGCTTTGAAGATATCTTCATCCGTCAGGTAGCCGCGCGCCTCGGCAAAGGGCATCGCCTTGTGCCGGAGCTGCTCGAACATGAGCAGCGAGAGTTGGCGCCGCAGGGCATCCCGCACAACGTCGCTGCGCTTGCGCTTGGATCGTCGGCAGAACTTGTCGAGCATCCGCTCCAGCTCGCCATCCAGCCGTATGGTCACCATGCCTTTCATGTCTGACAATGTAATACAAACTGTCAGGAAGCGCAAGAGCGACCATTCAGCCGGCGCAGCCCAGCAGCAACTCCAGCCTCATCCCCGCCGGCCCATCTCCCGCAATGCAGCAGCGCGCTGAGACTTGGGCCGTGTTCATTCAGGCGCCGGGCGTGAGAGCTTCTTCCCAAGGAACGCGCCGAGTGATGCCGTGAGTATTGACGGAATCGCCAGCACACCAAACACGATCACCCCAAGCGGCAGAAGATTCCCCGGGCCCTGGGTGACCAGCATCCAGAAAAACTGGCCGGCCAGAGGAGCGGCTCCCCACCGCCAGGGCCTGCTCGGCTCAAAAAAACCGAGCACGGCGGACAAGACGCACACCACCGGCACACCGACCATCCAATACCACTGCGAATCCCACGCCTCCCGCCTGTGGGAGACCTTGGACACAACAATCCACACGATGATCCCGACCACGACCGCTACCCCATACAGCCAGTAGTCCTTCTTCATGGGTAATCCAGCTTCTTGTCCGCTCAGAAAATGTAGAATGGACTTCCCAGGCTTTAGCGGACACCTTTGGGGTGGTCGTTAGAACCAGGGGAGGACCAATGGGCAATCGGTGCAGATCGCAGGGTGTCCGAGTGAAGTACGCGTTCATCAAGGCCCATCGTCGCGCACCTTAATAAGGGTCAGGTCTTGTTTCCTGTCATCGGCCGGTTTGCGACCGACTCACCGTCGAGTAGTGCAGACCCACCATGTCCGCCACCGCTTTCTGGCTGTACCCATGCCGCTCCACCGCCCGGACAATCAGCGCATCCCGCTTGGCCCGGCTCAGCGTGCCAGCAAAGATCTGCGGCAACGTCGGCCGGCTCACATACCGCTGCCGTCGGGGAATCTCCTTCACTCCCTCTGAACCACTCAGATACCCCCGCAGTGTCTCGACAAAGTCGGGCGTTCCTAGCAAAGCCTGCCCCTGCACATTTTTCCAGATCGAGAGCTGCCCGACACCTTCCCGGACAAATCGACGGTAGTGGGTCGCTGCC
>CAZZPI010000271.1:0-4162 GCA_964655865.1 uncultured Nitrospiraceae bacterium | reverse complement strand
TCGCCCTTTGCTCCATGTGATTTTCAACAAAAGGAGGAAGACCTTGGAAGATTATTTATCATTCTTTGAAAAGGGGAAGGGGCCAATCAATTATAATGCGATCCGAATTTCCATCGCCTCTCCTGAAAAGATTGAATCTTGGTCTCATGGAGAGGTGAAGAAACCTGAAACCATTAACTATCGGACCTTCAAACCAGAGAAGGACGGACTTTTTTGTGCTAAAATTTTTGGTCCAACTAAAGATTATGAATGCAATTGCGGCAAATACAAACGGATGAAACATCGCGGCATCGTGTGCGACAAGTGCGGAGTCGAGGTGATTCAGTCCAAGGTGCGCCGAGAGCGCATGGGACACATCGAGCTGGCTGCGCCGGTGGCGCACATCTGGTTCCTGAAAGGAGTGCCCAGCCGCATCGGGACTCTACTAGATATGAGCCTCAAGCAATTGGAGAAGATCCTCTATTTCGAGAGCTACGTGATTACCGATCCGGGGACTACGAAGCTCGCCGAGAAGGAGCTTGCGACGGAGGAGACTCTTCGATCATTGCATCAGGAGTATGGGGGAGGCGCGTTCAAAGCCGGCATCGGCGCCGAGGCCATTCGTGAGCTGCTCAGGAAGATCGACATCAACGCCAAGTGGGAGGAGCTCAAGGCGAAAGCGAGGGCGTCGACTTCGGCGGCGCTCAAGAAGAAATACGCCAAGCAGTTGAAAGTAATCGAGGCATTTCGGAAGTCCGGCAATAAGCCCGAGTGGATGATCATGGATGTCATTCCCGTGCTCCCACCGGAGCTCCGCCCACTGGTACCGCTCGACGGCGGTCGGTTCGCGACGTCCGACTTAAACGATTTGTATCGTCGGGTCATCAACCGAAACAATCGGTTGAAGCGCCTGATCGAGTTGAAGGCTCCCGGGGTCATCATTCGCAACGAGATGCGGATGCTACAGGAAGCCGTCGACGCGTTGTTCGACAACGGGCGACGCGGGCGGGCGATTCGCGGTCCGAACAAACGACCGCTCAAGTCCTTGAGCGACATGCTGAAGGGCAAACAAGGACGCTTCCGCCAGAATCTCCTTGGCAAGCGGGTCGATTACTCCGGCCGTACCGTGATCGTCGTCGGTCCGGAGCTGCGTCTGCACCAGTGCGGGCTGCCCAAGAAAATGGCGCTCGAGCTGTTCAAGCCGTTCATCTTCCACAAACTGGAGGAACGCGGGGCTGCCACGACGATCAAGAGCGCGAAGCGGCTCGTGGAAAAGGAGCGGCCGGAAGTTTGGGACGTGCTCGATGAGGTGATCCGCGAGCATCCGGTGCTGCTGAACCGCGCGCCGACGTTGCACCGGCTTGGTATTCAGGCCTTCGATCCCGTCCTGGTCGAAGGGAAGGCCATCAGGCTCCACCCGTTGGTCTGCGCGGCCTTCAACGCGGACTTTGACGGCGACCAGATGGCGGTCCACGTGCCGTTGTCCGTCGAGGCACAAGTCGAGGCCAGGGTGTTGATGATGTCCATCAACAACGTCCTGTCGCCGGCGAACGGCAAGCCGATCGCCGTCCCATCCCAGGACATGGTGCTGGGCTGCTACTGGCTGACGAAAGAACGTGTCGGCGCCAAAGGACAGGGCAGAATCTTCAGCTCGCCGGATGAAGTGCGCATCGCGTATGACGCGGGCGAAGTCGTCGAGCACGCGCGTATCAAGGTGCGGATCGCCGGGACGCTGGTCGACACCACCGTTGGCCGCGTCTTGTTGTGGGAGATCTTCCCCACGTCAATTCCGTTCGCCCATGCCAATAAGGTGATGACCAAAAAGGAAATGACGAAGCTGATCGATTCGGTCTATCGCCAGGCGGGTCACCGAGAAACGGTGATGTTCCTCGATAAGATCAAGGACATCGGCTTCCAATACGCAACGAAGGCCGGGATCTCGATCTGCATCGACAACATGCACATCCCGACCAAGAAAGAGGAATTGATCAGCAGGGCGCAGCGTGAAGTCAACGAAATCGAAAAGCAGTATGCCGAAGGACTTATCACCAACGGCGAGCGCTATAACAAAGTTATCGACATCTGGGCGCACGTGACCGAGCAAGTCGCGGGCGAAATGATGAAAGAGCTGGGCGGAGGCGGCGATCCGGCGAAGTCGGAATCGTTCAACCCGATTTTCATGATGGCGGACTCGGGCGCCCGCGGCAGTTCGCAACAGATCCGCCAGCTGGGCGGGATGCGCGGGTTGATGGCGAAGCCCTCCGGTGAAATCATCGAAACGCCGATCACGGCGAATTTCCGTGAAGGGTTGACGGTGCTGCAGTATTTCATCTCGACCCACGGGGCGCGCAAGGGTTTGGCGGACACGGCGTTGAAAACCGCGAACTCCGGCTATCTGACGCGCCGGCTCGTGGACGTGGCGCAGGATGTCATCGTCAGCGCGGACGATTGCGGCACGACGGATGGGATCATCGTGACGGCGCTCGTGGAGGGAGGCGAGATTATTCAGCCTCTCGAGGAGCGGATTCTTGGTCGAATGGCCGCTGAGGACATCCGTGATCCCGTGACCGGCGAGATCATCGTCAGCGCGAACGAGGAAATCGACGAAGAGCGGACGAAGATCATCGTGGAAGCGGGCGTGGACCGCGTGAAAATTCGGTCGGTGCTCACCTGCCAGTTGCGTCGCGGCGTGTGCCGGATGTGCTACGGGCGCGATCTGGCCCGTGGCCGAATGGTCGAGCGAGGGGAGCCGGTGGGTGTGATCGCGGCGCAGTCGATCGGCGAGCCGGGCACGCAGCTCACCATGCGCACCTTCCACATCGGCGGGACCGCGAGCAAGGTGGTGGAGCAAACGGTGCTCGAAGCCAAGCACGCGGGCCACATGAAGTTCATGAGTTTCGATGCCAAGAAAAACGCCGACGTTCACAACGCCAGCATCGCGGTCCGGAACAAGGAAGGCGAGTGGGTGGTCATGAACCGCAACGCCAAGATCGCCATCGTCGATGAAACGGGGCGAGAACGAGAGAAATATCCCGTCGTCTATGGGGCGAAGATCAAAGTGAAGGACGGAGATCGGGTCGAACTGGGCCAGAAGCTCGTCGAATGGGATCCATACTCGCTGTCCATCCTGACGGAGGTCGGCGGGAAGGTCGCCTATGGAGACATCATCGAAGGCGTGACCATGAAGGAGGAGTTCGATGAGGTGACCGGTCTCTCGCGCAAGGTCGTGATCGAGCACACCGGCGCCGCCTTGCGGCCTCGCGTCTCGATCAAGGACGAAGGGGGGAAGACCGCGAAGGTATCGAGCGGATCGACCGTGGCCAGGTACCTCTTGCCGGTGGGCGCGCACATCCTTGTCGAAAAGGGTGCAACCGTCTATCCGGGTGACGTATTGGCGAAGATCCCCCGAGAAACCACCAAGACGAAAGATATCACCGGCGGTCTCCCGCGTGTGGCTGAGCTGTTCGAAGCGCGCAAGCCCAAGGAGCAGGCCGTGATCAGCGAGATCGACGGCGAAGTTTCGTACGGCGGATTCGTGAAGGGAATGCGTAAGGTCACGGTCGACAACAAGGTCGGCGACTTGAAGGAATACTTCATTCCCAAGGGTAAGCACGTCAACGTGCATGAAGGCGACTGGGTGCGCGCGGGAGAGCCTTTAATGGATGGATCGGCGAACCCGCACGATATCCTCGATGTGTTGGGCCCGAAAGAGCTCCAGAAATATCTCGTGGACGAGGTCCAGGACGTCTACCGTCTGCAGGGCGTGTCGATCAACGACAAGCACATCGAGATTATCGTCCGGCAGATGCTCCGTAAGGTCCGAATCGAGGACCCCGGGGACACGGAGTTCCTGCCGGGCAGCCAAGTCAGCAAATGGGCGTTCGAAGAAGAGAACGAGCGCATTCTGGCGAAGGGCGGAAAACCGGCGTTCGGGAAACCGGTCTTGCTGGGGATCACCAAGGCTGCGCTCACGACCGACAGTTTCATCTCAGCCGCATCGTTCCAGGAAACGACGCGCGTGCTGACCGAGGCGGCGATCAACGGACGAGAGGACACCCTCTTAGGATTGAAGGAGAACGTGATCGTCGGCCGTTTGATTCCGGCAGGGACGGGTTTCGAGGATTACCGCGATACGTTCGTCATCAGCGCCAAGCCCGAGCCGGTCCTGCCGGCGGCGAACGAC